>JBDTBX010000323.1:0-8502 GCA_039923915.1 Nostocoides sp.
CTCGACAAGCTGGAATCCGTCCCCGGCTGGCAGGCGGCGCTGTCCAACGAGGCGATGCTGGCCCAGCTCGACGACGTGGGCGCCGTGATCTGCGCCGCGGGCTCCGGCCTGGCCCCCGCCGACAAGAAGCTCTATGCGCTGCGTGACGTCACCGGCACCGTGGAGGCGATCCCGCTCATCGCGTCCTCGATCATGAGCAAGAAGATCGCCGAGGGCACCGGCGCCCTTGTCCTCGACGTCAAGGTCGGCAGCGGCGCGTTCATGAAGAACCGTGAGGCCGCAATGGAACTGGCGCAGACCATGGTCGCGTTGGGCACTGATGCGGGCGTCAAGACGGTCGCGCTGCTCACCAACATGCAGACCCCGCTCGGACTCACCGCCGGCAACGCCCTGGAGGTCCGCGAGTCCGTCGAGGTGCTGGCCGGCGGCGGTCCCGACGACGTGATCGAGCTCACCGTCGCGCTGGCCCGCGAGATGCTCGCCTGTGCCGGCAAGGGTGATGTCGACGTCGCGCCGGCGCTTGCTGACGGCCGGGCGATGGACGCGTGGAGGCGGATGATCCGGGCCCAGGGCGGCGACCCCGAGGCGAGCCTCCCGACCGCGCGCGAGACCCACGAGGTCCTCGCCCCGGCCGACGGTGTGCTCACCCAGCTCGACGCGTATGCCGTGGGCATCGCCGCCTGGCGGCTCGGCGCCGGGCGGGCCCGCAGGGAGGACCCGGTGCAGGCCGGTGCCGGTGTGGAGATGCGGGTCAAGCCGGGCGCGACCGTGCGGGCCGGCGAGGTGCTCATGACGCTGCATACGGACACCCCTGAGCGCTTCGCCCGGGCGCTCGAGGCACTCGAGGGTGGCTACACGATCGCTCCGGAGGGCTCGCGGCCAGACCTCCCGCCGCTCCTCATCGACCGGATCGCCTGATCGGACAAAGGAGTTGGCGTCGTTTCAGACTTGGAAGATGCGGGTGGTGACGGGCGTCCACGCGGCCGTCTTCGACGCCACCCGCGGTCGCGTCCTGGGTTCGTTGGTCGGTAGGCCGGTCGTGAAGCTGACGACGACCGGCCGCCGGCACCAGCGAAGAATGGCCGCTCGCACCGCGACGCGTGACGAGCGGGCCCTGCTCTGGCCCCGGGTGGTGGCGACCTACAAAGGGTACGCGGCCTACCAGGCCAGGACCGATCGCGAGATCCCGCTCGTCCTCTGCGAATAGCCGTGTTCGCGCGTGGTTCTTACGCCCTGCTCACGGTTGACGGGCTGGGGTGGGGACCGTGCGGGGCGCACCTATCCTCGGACCATGACCCGCGCCCTCGTTGTCGACGACGACCACACGGTCGGCGATATCGTCGAGGCGTACCTGAAACGCGCCGGCTTCGAGGTCCACCGGGCCGCCGACGGGGCCACGGCACTGCACCTCGCCGACCGGGTGGCGCCCGACGTCGTCGTGCTCGACCTCATGCTGCCCGGGGTGGACGGCCTCGAGGTGTGTCGCCGACTCCGACGTGACCACCCCGGTGTGCCCGTCGTCATGCTGACCGCGCTGGGTGAGGAGGCCGACCGGATCCTGGGCCTCGAGGTGGGCGCCGACGACTACGTGACCAAGCCGTTCAGCCCGCGCGAACTCGTCCTTCGGGTGCAGGCCATCGTCCGTCGGTCGAGTGGTGCGACCGGCCCCGATGGCCCCGACGGTGGAGACGGCGCCCCGGCCACCACCTCGTCGCCCCCGCCGGTGAGCGTTGACGGCGACCTCGTCCTCGACCGCCGGGCCCACGCCGTGACCCGATCCGGAAGCGAACTCTCCCTCACCGCACGGGAATTCGCCTTGCTTGACTGGTTCCTCACCCACGCGGGCGTGGCCCACCGACGGGAGGAGCTCATGCGGGCGGTCTGGAGGTGGGAGTTCGGCGACCAGTCAACGGTCACGGTTCATGTCCGTCGACTTCGCGAGAAGGTCGAGCTTGAGCCCTCGGCCCCACGACGCCTCGTGACGGTGTTCGGGGTCGGCTACCGCTGGGATCCCCAACCCCCGGACGCCAGCTGATGCCGGCCCATCTGGCGGCCGTCGGCCTCTCAGCAGCCGTCGCGCTCGCCGTCGGGCTGCTCGGCGTTGCCCTGGTCGTCGGCCTGTCCCGTCGATCGGTGGGGACGGCCGCAGTCGCGGCGCCGGTCGTCGTCGTGCTCGCCGTCGCCGCCGGGGTCTACGCCAGCTCGCGGGCGATGTTCCTCCAGCCGGCCGACTCCCAGACCGTACTGCTCGTCCTGCTCGCCTCGGTCCCCATCGCGGCCGTCCTCGGTGCCCTCGTCGGCCGCCGGGTCATCGCTGCGGACCGCGCGGCGGCGCTCGACCGGATGGCCCGACAGCAGGAAGCTCGGGCCGAGGCCGATCGACGCGAGCTGGTTGCCTGGGTCTCGCACGACCTGCGGACGCCGCTGGCCGGCATTCGGGCCATCAGTGAAGCGGTCGAGGACGGTGTGGCGGCCGACGTCCCGGCCGCCATGCGCCAGGTCCGCGACTCGGTGGCCCGGATGGGCCACCTCATCGACGACCTCCTCGCGCTCTCCCGGCTGCAGGCCGCCACGCCGACCCTCCAGATGAGCGAGGTCGATGTCGGCGATCTTGTCTCGGACGTCGTCGCGGGCCTGCGACCGATCGCCGACGCGAGTGGCGTCCGGCTCACCGGGGCCGCCGGCCACGACGTCCGGGCCACCGTCGCGGCCGGCGAGGTGGGTCGCGCCGTCGGCAACCTCGTCATCAACGGGATCCGGCACACGCCCCACGGTGGCGAGGTGATGACGACGGTCGACCGGGAGGGAGCCGGCATCGCCGTCACGGTTCGCGACCAGTGCGGTGGCATCCCAGAGGACGTCATCGGCCGGGTCTTCGAGACGGGCTGGCGCGGCACAACGGCTCGAACACCCGGTGCCGGTGGGGGATCCGGGCTGGGGCTGGCGATCGTCCGCGGCGTTGCGACGGCCCATGGTGGCTCCTCCGAGGTGGCCAACATCGAGGGTGGCTGCCGGTTCACCCTGCGCCTCCCGGGCCTCCCGGACCATCCCGCCGCGCCCGGCGAGACCGCCCAGCTGCCCGGCTAGGCTGCGGTCATGCCCCAGCTCATCCCGACGCCGACGACGATCCCCGTGCCCGGGGGCAAGGTCATCGACGAGCACGTAGGCCGGGTCAACACCGGCACCGAGACGCTCTCCATCGCCCATATGAAGGCACCCGGCGGCTGGAGCGAGCCGTTCCAGGCACCCGACTTCGACGAATACACCCTCGTCCTCGCCGGTCTGGTCATCGTCGACCATGACGGTGGCAGCCTCGAGGTGCCGGCGGGACAGTCGGTCCTCACTCGCGCCGGCGAGCGGATCCGGTACTCGTGCGGACCCGGCGGGGCCGACTACGTCGCGGTCTGCCTGCCGGCCTTCGCCCCCGACACGGTCAACCGAGAGGACGGCTGATGGGTGACGACGCGGCATACGCGGTCTCCGAGGCGGTCCGCAGCGCGCCCAAGGCACTGCTCCACGACCACCTCGACGGCGGCGTCCGGCCCGAGACGATCATCGAGATCGCCGACGAGGTCGGGTATGCCGGTCTGCCGACGACCGACCCGGCCGCCCTGCGCACGTGGTTCCGGGACAGCGCCAACTCCGGCTCGCTCGTCCGCTACCTGGAGACCTTCGACCACACCGTGGCCGTGATGCAGACTGCCGACGGGCTGCGCCGGATCGCCCGGGAGTGTGCCGTCGACCTGGCGGCCGACGGCGTCGTCTACGCGGAGAGCCGCTACGCGCCCGAGCAGCACCTCACCGGCGGTCTCGCGCTCGAGGAGGTCGTCGAGGCGGTCCACGCCGGCTTCCGCGAGGGCGAGCTGACGGCGGCCGCCGCGGGAACCCCGATCCGGATGGTTTCGCTCCTCACCGCCATGCGGCACGCGGCCAAGTCCACCGAGATCGCCGAGCTGGCTGTCCGCTACCGCGAGGACGGCGTCGGCGGCTTCGACATCGCCGGGGCCGAGGCCGGCTACCCGCCTACCCGCCACCTTGACGCTTTCGAGTACCTCCGCCGGGAGAACGCGCACTTCACCATCCACGCCGGCGAGGCCTTCGGTCTGCCGTCGATCTGGGAGGCCATCCAGTGGTGCGGCGCCGACCGGCTCGGCCACGGCGTGCGCATCGTCGACGACATCTCGATCGACGGAGGACCCTTCGTCGACGATCCCGCGGCTGGGCTCGCGGCGCCGCGGGAGGCCGTCTACCTGGGTCTCCTCGCGGCATACGTCCGCGACACCCGGATCCCCCTCGAGATGTGCCCGACGAGCAACGTCCAGACCGGAGCCGCGGAATCCGTTGCGCTGCACCCGATCACGCTGCTGAAGAACCTCCGCTTCCGGGTCACCGTCAACACCGACAACCGGTTGATGAGCGACACGACGATGAGCAAGGAGATGCAGCAGCTCGTTGACGACGCCGGCTGGACTCTCGCCGACCTGCGCTGGTCGACGATCAACGCCATGAAGTCCGCGTTCATCCCCTTCGACGAGCGGCTGTCCGTCATCGAGGGCATCGTCAAACCGGGGTATGCCGCGCTGGGCATTTCGTAGCACCCCCGGGTTCGCGCGGGGACCACCGCGGGTCAGCGGGTCGGCTGCGGGCCGAGCAGCCGGGCGCGGAGCAGCTCGTCGCGGGCCAGTCGCTCAGTGTCGCGTCGGCGTCGGTCGGCGAGGATGGCAGCGAGGACGTACTCGGCGTGCCAGCCCGGTGGCGGCGCGGGCGACACGTGCTCCAGGGTGTCGACGAGGAGCTGTCGGCCGATCTGGTCGCGTGCCTGCGGCGTGAACGACTGGGCCCGCGAGAGGAACTGTCGGACGGCCATCGCCAGTCCAGTCGGCAGGACTCCGATGTCGGCCTGCCGGGTCCACGCGGCGAGGACGGGATGAGCCATGGACGCGGCCGGGATCCGGAGGACGTGCCGCTCACTGATGGCATAGGTGCCGGCGGCGAGGTCCCCGATGCGCTTGGCGCGCTGGGTCGCCACGGCGCAGACGAGCGATGCCCCACCTGCGGTGGTGGTGAGCTCGACGACGGCCGTCAGGGCCCGCAGGAGGGCCTGCCGCCCGGTGACCGGACCCCCGTCGTCGCGGACGATGCGCAGGCCCATCGCGTAGCGGCCGATCGACTTGCCTCGAGTCACCGTCTCCAGGGTGGCGGGGAAGACGACGACGACACCGATCACGCAGAGCAGGGCCACGGTGCGCTGGACGGCACCGGAGAAGTCCAGTGCGGTGAGGACGGCGGCGATCAGCAGCAGGCCGAGCACGACGGCCATGACGAGGAGGTCGATGAGGCGCGAGGCGAGCCTCGCCACGACACTGGCGACCGGGAGCTCGATGGCCACGCCCTCGCTGATCACCTGCTCTTCACGGGCGTAACCACCCCGCGTCCCCGCCGTCGTGCTCACGGCGTCACTCTAGGCTGTCGACGTGGACCTCGACGCCTTCGTCAGCCAGCACCAGCCGCAGTGGACGCGGCTGGACGCACTGCTCGGCAAGCGGCGTCCCACGGCACCCGAGGCCGATGAGATCCTCGATCTCTACCAGCGGGTGTCCACCCACCTGTCGGTCATCCGGAGCGAGAGCCCCGACCCGACCCTGGTGCGCTACCTCTCGGCCCTGCTCACGCGGGCGCGGGTGCTGTCCTCAAGTCGGCGCGCGACGACGTGGCACGGAGTGCGTGAGTTCGTCACCCGCACCTTTCCGGCCTCGCTCTACCGAATCCGACGGTGGTGGATCACTGTCTGGGTGGTCAACCTCGCCGTGGTCACCGGCATCATTGCCTGGACGATGCGGCACCCCGAGCTCTACAACCGCGTCCTGACCAAGGCCGAGATCGACCGGCTGGTCAACACCGACTTCGCCAGCTACTACAGCGAGTATGCCCACCACGAGTTCGCGACGATGGTGTGGGTCAACAACGCCTGGGTGAGCGCGCTGTGCATCGCCTTCGGCGTCTTCGGGTTCCCCGTCATCGCGCTGCTGTGGAACAACATCTTCAACGTCGGCATCATCGGTGCCCTCATGTTCGACCACCACCGGGCCTCGCTGTTCTTCGGGATGCTGCTCCCGCACGGCCTGCTCGAGCTGACGGCGGTGTTCGTCGCGGCGGCCTCCGGGCTACGCCTCTTCTGGTCGTGGATCGACCCCGGACCACGCCGCCGGGCCGATGCCTTCGCGGCCGAGGGCCGGACCGCGATCGGGGTCGCGATCGGCCTGGTCGGCGTGCTGCTCGTCAGCGGGATCATCGAAGGCTTCGTCACCCCGTCCGGCCTGCCGACCTGGGCCCGCGTGGGCATCGGCGTCGTCGCGGAGCTCGGCTTCTTCACCTACGTCTGGACGGTGGGGCGCAAGGCCTTCCTTGAGGGCGTCACCGGCGACCTGGACCGCCGCGAGATCGGTGACACCCTGCCCGTCGCCGCCTGAGCCCAGTCACACGTCGGCAGGCGCGGGGAAGCCCAGCGGGACTCCGCCCTGGCTAGAGCAGGCCCTCGGCCTTGAGCCAGAGATAGTGGTCGGCGAGCTTCACCGGGAGCGACTGGGGGTCGGCGTCGATCACGGTCACCCCGAGCTGGCCGAGGGCGCGCGCCGTTCGGGCCCGCAGGGCGGTCGTGCGCTCTGCCGCCGCCGCGTCATAGACCTGGCTGGCCGTCGACCGACGGGAGCGCATCCGCGTCACGGCGGTGTCGGAGACCGAGGCGACGACGACCCGGTGGTGCGCCACGAGTGCGGGTAGCACCGGCAGCAGGCCCTCCTCGACGGCCGCCGACTCCAGCGGCGTGAGCAGCACGACGAGTGCCCGTCGGTTCCCCCGTCCGGTGACCTCGCTGGCCAGCAGGCTCCAGTCGGCCTCGACGAGGCTGGCCTCGACCGGGGACATCGCCTCGACCATGTCGCGCAACAGGGCCCCACGTTCGGCCCCGGCGACCCGGGCGTGGACGATGCGGTCACCGACGATGAGCTGGACCCGGTCGTGGGCACTGGCCGCGAGGGCTCCGAGGAGCAGCGCCGCGTCCATCTCGGCATCGAGTCGGGGTGCGTCGTCGACCCGGCCGGCGCTCGTGCGGGACGTGTCGAGGACGAGCACGACGCGGCGGTGCTGCTCGGGCTGCCAGGTGCGGACGACGAGGGACTGCCGTCGGGCGGTCGCCCGCCAGTCGATCGACCGCACGTCGTCGCCGTCGACCCAGTCGCGCAGCGAGTCGAACTCGGTGCCCTGGCCCCGGGTGCGGACGGCGGAGCGACCGTCGAGCTGGCGGAGCATCGCGAGCCGACTGGCCAGGTGCCGGCGGGAGTCGAACGGGTGCAGCGCCCGCAACCGGCCGGGCACCTCCATGGACTGCTGCCGGGCGGCGATGCCGAGCGGGCCGAGCAGGCGGACGGTGACCCGGTCGGCGAGCCGGTCGCCCCGCCGGGTGGGGGTGAGCGGTGTCCTTAGCACGGTTCGCTCGCCGGCGGGTAGGCGGAGCGTATGCCGCGTGCGGGCGGCTCCCGCGGACGGTTGCCAGGCGTCGCGCACGACTCCATGCACAGCCCGTGACCCGGGGTTGAGCAGCACCAGGTCACTCGAGGCGGACTCACCGAGGCGGATCTGTGCCGCACTGCGGCGGGTGATCCGCAGGCCCGAGGGGCGTGGAGCCAGCCACCAGTCCAGCGCGAGCACGAGGAGGGTGGCGAGCCACCACCACCGCACGGTCGACTGCGCCGGCCAGATCGCGAGGGCGGCGAGGCCGGGCAGCACGAGCCAGAGTGACCGGGGGGTGAGGGCCATCAGCGGGGGACCGGCACCGCCGCGAGCGCCGTGTCGAGGACGGCGTGGACGCTGACGCCCTCGAGCTCGGCCTCCGGTCGGAGCGAGAGCCGGTGGGCCAGGGTCGCGTGGGCGAGGGCCTTGACGTCGTCGGGCGTGACGTAGCCCCGCCCGTTGAGCCACGCCCAGGCCCGGCTGGTCGCCATCAACGCGGTGGCGCCACGCGGGCTGACCCCGAGCGAGAGCGAGGGCGACTGCCGGGTGGCCCGGGCGATGTCGACGATGTACGCGCCGATGTCGCCGGCCACCTCGACCCGGCGGACCGCGGCCACGCCGGCGGCGACGGCCTCAGGACCGGCAACAGCCGTGACGCCGGCTCCCGCGAGATCACGGGGGTCGAAACCGTCGGCGTGTCGGCGGAGGACGGCGATCTCGTCCTCGCGGGGCGGGAGCGGTAGGACGACCTTGAGGAGGAACCGGTCGAGCTGGGCCTCCGGGAGTGGATAGGTGCCTTCGTACTCCACGGGGTTCTGGGTTGCCGCCACCATGAACGGGCGGGGCAGTGGACGCGATCGGCCGTCGACGCTGACCTGGCGCTCCTCCATGGCTTCCAGCAAGGCAGCCTGGGTCTTCGGGGGCGTGCGGTTGATCTCGTCGGCGAGGAGCAGGTTGGTGAACACCGGGCCCTCGCGGAAGGTGAAGTCGCTC
>JBDTBX010000324.1:0-4610 GCA_039923915.1 Nostocoides sp.
CAGCACTACCAGAGCCAGTTCTTCGTCCTGGCCCTGGTCATCGTGTTCATCGAGTGCGGACTGTTCTTCCCGTTCCTTCCCGGCGACTCCCTCCTCTTCGCGATCGGACTGTTCGTCGCCTCGGGGCGCTTGCACGTCAACCTGCCCCTCGCGATGCTGGCCCTGGGCGTCGCCGCGTTCGCCGGCAACGTCGTCGGCTATGAGATCGGCCGGTTCGTCGGGCCCAAGCTGTATGAGCGTGACGGTCGGATCATCAAGCGCGCGTACTTCGCCCAGACGCACACCTTCTTCGACAAGCACGGCAACAAGGCGCTGGTGCTCGGCCGGTTCGTGCCCATCGTGCGGACGTTCATCACCATCGTCGCCGGCGTCGGCCAGATGGACCGCAAGCGCTTCTTCACGTGGAGCGCGGTCGGTGCGGCCCTCTGGGTCCTGGTCGTCACCCTCGCCGGGTACTTCCTCGGGTCGGCCTTCCCGAGTTTGGGCAAGAACATCGACTACGCCATCGTCGTCATCGTCATCCTCTCCCTCATCCCGGTGGCCTGGGAGTGGCGCAAGCACCGGAAAGCCTCCGCGGTCTGACCAATTGCGGCCGACCACCCCCATCGGCGTATCGAGCCGCTGACCTGCGCGGATGCGGCACTGCGAGGTCGGCTGGTCTTCCGAAACGCCCGCGGCTACGCCTTCTCCGGTTGCAGCCCCTCGTGACCTGTGCCATGGTCAGTCTCTTGTAAGCGCTTACAACGACGTAGCGAGGAACCGATGGCCTGGCCTGACAACGGCAGAACGGCGACGATCTACGACGTCGCCGAGCGCGCCGGTGTCTCGATCGCGACCGTGTCCCGGGCCCTGCAAACACCGGAGGCAGTCAGCCAGCGCTACCGCGACAAGGTCTTTGTCGCCATCTCCGAGATGGACTACGTCCCTGACGCCTCGGCCCGCTCCCTCGCCGCCCGCCGCCAGGAGGCGCACGGCCTCATCCTCCCCGAGTTGACCGGCGTCTACTACGCCGACCTGGTCACCGGCTACGAGTCGGTGGCCGGCGAATTGGACCAGAGCCTCGTCGTCGTCCTCGCCCGTGGCAAGGACGACCTGGAGCGGACCGCTCGGCGGTTGGCCACCCGGGTCGACGCGATGGCCATCATGGGCTCGGCGGGTCTGCCGCACGCCCTCGTCACCCGCCTGGCCCGCACCCTGCCCGTCGTCGTCGTCGCCGGCACCCCGCACGATGGCGTCGAGGTGTACCGCACCGAGAGCACCACGACGGCAGCCGACCTCACGGGCCGCCTCCTCGACGCAGGACGCAAGCAACTCGCGTTCGTCGGCGACCCGGAGGCTGCGGTCGACGTCAAGGATCGGTATGCCGGCTTCGTAGCGGCCCATGAGGCACGCGGCATACAACACCGGCCGGTTCTCGTCGCTGACCTGACCGAGGCGGGGGGAGCGGCGCTGGCCGCACGGACCCTGGCCGGTCGTGAGGTCCCCGACGGTCTCGTCTGCGCCAACGACCTGATCGCCATCGCCCTCGTCGACCGGCTGCAGGCGGCCGGACTGGACGTCCCCGGCGATGTCGCCGTGACCGGCTGGGACGACGTGATGGCCGCCAAGTACCTCACCCCCCGGCTCACCACCGTGCGGCAACCTGTCCGCGAGCTGGCCGCCCTCGTCGCGTGCCGGCTCCACGACCGCGTCGCCGGACGTGTCGCCGACAGCGACTGGGGCGCCACCCACGAGATTCCCACCGAGCTGGTCATCCGCGAGTCATGCGGGACCGCACAGCCCACCCACCAGGAAGTGAGTTCCCCATGAAACGCACGACAGCAGCGATCGCGCTCACCGCGGTCACCGCCCTCTCCCTCACCGCCTGCGGCCGGTCCAGCTCCCCGGCGACGAGCGGGTCGAAGACCGGCGCGGCGATCTCCTCCGGCAAGGCGACCGGCACCATCAACCTCTGGGCGATGGGCGCCGAGGGCGACAACCTGCCCAAGCTGGTGTCCGCCTTCGAAACGGCCAACCCGGGCGTCAAGGTCAACGTGACCTCGATCCCGTGGGACGCCGCCCACGACAAGTTCAAGGCCGCCATCGCCGGCAGCGCGACCCCGGACGTCGCCATGGTCGGCACCACGTGGATGGGTGAGTTCGGCCCGGGCGCGTTCGACCCCACACCGCCCTCGATCGACAAGTCCGCCTTCTTCGACGGCGCCCAGAAGACGACGGAGGTGAACGGCACCTCCCTCGGCGTGCCGTGGTACGTCGAGACCCGGCTCATCTACTACCGCACCGACCTGGCCGCCAAGGCCGGGATCACGTCCCCGCCGACCACTTGGCAGGGCCTGCACGACATGGCCAAGGCCATGCAGACCAAGGCCGGCGCGAAGTGGGGCATCGGGCTTCAGCCCGGTGGCCAGGGCTCGTGGCAGAGCGTCATGCCGTTCGCCTGGAGCAACGGCGCCGACCTCACCAAGGACAACGGCAAGGCCTACAACTTCGACAGCCCCCAGCTGGTCGAGGCCCTCACCTACTACCAGAGCTTCTTCAAGGACGGGATCGCCGACAAGGCCGCCGCGGTCCAGCCGACGACCGACGCCGACTTCGCCAGCGGCAAGGTGCCCATGTTCATCTCTGGGCCGTGGATGATGTCGGTCGTCGAGAAGGCCGGCGGTGGCGCGGCGTTCAAGGCCAAGTACGACGTGACCCCGATGCCGGTCAAGAAGACCTCGTCCTCGTTCGTCGGTGGCTCGGACCTGGCCGTCTTCAAGGCGAGCAAGAACCGCGACAGTGCCTGGAAGCTCGTCCAGTTCCTCATCGACCCCAAAACCCAGGTCAGCTGGTACGGCATCTCGACGGACCTGCCGTCGGTGAAGTCGGCTTGGCAGGACCCGACGCTCACCGCCGACAAGAAGCTCGCCGTGTTCGGCAAGCAGCTCGAGACCGCGCAGGCGCCGCCGTCGTTCCCCACGTGGGAGCAGGTCGCCGCCAGCTTCGACAGCCAGATCGAGCTCGTCACCAAGAAGGGCACCGACCCGGCAGCGGCCCTCAAGCAGGTCGAGACCGACGCCACGTCGATCGGCACCGGTCAGTGACATGACCGCCGACACCGGCACCATCACCTCCCGGCCGCGGCCCGCCCGCCGCGGCCGGGAGGCCCGGGCCGCGTGGATCCTCGCGCTGCCCTTCACGGTCCTCTTCCTCATCTTCACGGCGTGGCCGCTGCTCCAGTCGCTCTTCATGAGCTTCACCGACACCAAGTCCCGCGACCTGAAGTCACCGTTCTCGGTCAACATCGTCGGGTTCGACAACTACATCAGGGCCTTCGGCGACCCGACGTTCCGCAAGGCGGCCATCAACACGGCCTACTTCGTCGTCGTCGGGGTGCCGCTCACCCTGGCCGCGGCCCTGGCCGCCGCGGTCGCGTTGGACAAGGGGATCACCCGGTTCCGGGCGATCTTCCGGCTCGGGTTCTACATGCCGGTCATCACCTCGATCGTCGCTGTGGCCGTGGTCTGGCGGTTCCTCCTCCAGGCCGACGCCGGCCTGATCAACACCGCCCTCGGGTGGGTCGGGATCAGCGGACCAGACTGGCTCGGCAGCGAGCACTGGTCGATGCCAGCGCTCATCCTGATGGCCGCCTGGCGGAACTTCGGGACCGCGATGGTCATCTTCCTCGCCGGTCTACAGTCCGTCCCGCAGAACCTGCACGAGGCGGCGGCCATCGACGGGGCCGGCGCCTGGCAGCGGTTCCGGGCGATCACCCTTCCCCTGCTGCGCCCGACGATGCTCTTCGTCTCGGTTACGACCCTCATCGGCTACCTCCAGTTCTTCGAGGAGCCCTTCGTCATGACCAACGGCGGACCGCTGAAGAGCACGATCTCGATGTCGATGTACACCTACCAGCAGTTCGGCTTCGGCAACTACGGGTACGCGACCTCGATCAGCTACCTCATCTTCGTCGTCATCGCCGTCGTCACCGCGATCCAGTTCCGTCTCATGCGGGACAACACGTGAGGAGCCTCCGATGAGAACCCGCCGCTCCCCCGCCACCACCGTCCTCCTGTATGCCGTCCTCATCGTCGCGCTCGTCATCGTCATGGCGCCGCTCGTGTGGATGATGCTCGGCAGCCTCAAGACGGACTCCGAGCTGCGTCAAGTGCCGCCGACGTTCCTGCCGATGCACGCGAGCCTCGCGAACTTTTCCACCCTGTTCTCCAAGCTCTCGTTCTCGACCTACTTCTTCAACTCCACCGTCGTCGCGGTCGTCGTCACGGCGGCAAACCTCGCCTTCTGCTCGATGCTGGGCTACGCCTTGGCCATGCTCGAGTTCCGTGGCAAGAGAGTGCTGTTCGCCATCGTCATGGGCACCCTCATGATCCCCGGCGTCGTTACCTTCATTCCGCTCTTCGTCCTCGTCGCGAACATGGGGCTCGTCAACACCCTCCCCGGACTGTTCCTGCCGTTCCTCGTCGCGCCGTTCGGGGTCTTCCTCATGCGCCAGTTCATGCAGTCGTTGCCGCGTGACCTCATGGACGCCGGACGGGTCGACGGGGCGGGCGAACTGTCGATCTTCGCGCGCATCATCCTGCCGCTGTGCGGGCCAGCCATGGCGACCCTAG
>JBDTBX010000325.1:0-7744 GCA_039923915.1 Nostocoides sp.
GTTGCCCCGCCCACGACACCGACATGGAGCCAGACTGCCACGTTGGAGACCAGGCTCGAGGCCGGCACGGCGACCCCGCCCGGTGACGTTCCACGTAGGTGGAGGCTGGCCTTCACCTACCGGCGCGGCGAGCGAGGGCAACGCCGCCGGATCCCCTGATCTCGGGGGCGTCGTGCCGTGACTCCGTTCAGACCTGCACCGCTGGAGCCGTGTCTCGCTCGGCGAACGCGCGGGCGTAGCGGGTCCCCGCCACCAGCAGGAGCAGCCCGGCCACGAGAAACGTTGCCGCCCTGGTGAATCCGTCGAGGGCTGCTGCGTCGTAGGTGACGAGCTTGAGGAGGGCGATGGCGATGGTCGTCAGGCCGGTGGCGAGCAGCACCTTGGCGTATGCCGGTCGCGCGAGTCCCAGCGCCAGGGCCGCGCAGCCGGTGAGCATCCAGGCCGTCGTCGCGGCGAAGTGGCCGACGTGGAAGCCGGTGTCGCCGGCCCCGACCGCAACAGGCACCGACACGCAGACGATGGTCACGGCATACAGTCCCAGCACGAGCCCGGTGGCGATGACCGGCAACGCTGCGCGCTGGACGACGCCGAGCTGTCGGGCGCCGAGGGCGGTGAGGAGGGTGAACGTGAGGAGCAGGACACCGACGACGATTGAGTTCCAGCTCAGGATGTGCTGGGCAACCTCCTTGTGGGACAAGGCCTGCGGGCCGATCCGGTCGAGCGTGACCAGCGTTCCGATCAGTCCGTAGGCGGCGGCATACGCCGAGATGATCCGTGACCGGACCCGGGTGGTCAGGGCGGCCGCGACGACAGCGACGGCGAGGAGCGGCACGGCATCGAGCACAGGGTCCTTCGTCGGGATGGCCAGGCAACCGATGAGCAGCGCCAGTCCGCCGACGCTGGCCAGGACCACCCGGATCGGGGCGGCGTCGCGACGGACGAGGACGAGCAGCGCCCAGGTCGCGAGCGCGATGGAGAAGCCGAGGATGAGCGAGGTCGGGCGGTGGCTGAGCTCGGTGACGTAGAGGAGCGCGGTTGTCGCCATTCCTGCGGTGAGGGCGGCGATCTCGGGGCGACGCTGGATCCGGGCGCCCCAGATGCCCACCCCGAGGCCGATGACGGCACAGGTCAGGGCCAGCGCGAGATGGCGCGGTGCGGGGGCGATCGCATTGCCCGAGAAGGAGATTGCGTGGGTGTCGCGGACGACGACGAGGAGCAACGCGATGAGGACCGGCGCGGTCCGGACCGGTGCCAGGACCGACCAGCCGCGCAGCAGCTCGGGGACCGCGCCGGCCAGCTGGAACACGATGAAGAAGAGGACGAGGGTCAGCGTCAGGCCGTGGGTGAGCACTGGGGCAGTCAGGGCGCAGGCGACGTTGACGACGACGGCCAGGTGCGGCGAGCGCCAGCGGATGGCAGTCGCGACGCCGGCTCCGGTGACCAGGGCGGCAAAGCCCAGCCCCACCGTCGGGTGGACCCAGTGGTAGATCGAGGTCATGGCGACGATGTCGAGGTAGGCGGCGGCGACACCGGTCGCGACGAGAGCCACCCCTCCGACGCGTCCACCGGGGCGCCGGTTGACCCGTACGCCGCCGTAGGCGAGGGCCGCGGCGAGGACCGCGCCCATCGCGACCCGTGCCTCGGGCCGGAGCAGCCCGGCCCGGGCGGCGAGGACGAGGAGCATGACGACACCGACCAGAGTGACGGCCACGCCGGCCAGGGCGAGCACCCGGCTGATCCACCCGTCGCGCTGCCACCACGGCTCGCTCGCCGGCGCCCGCAACTGCCCAATTGCTACGTTGTGAACGGGAACTGGGGTGGGAACTGGGGTGGAAGCGGGAAGAACGGGAGCCTGTGCTGGCGCGGCACGAGTTGCCGGCGCGGCTGGAGCAACGGGAGCCGCGGGAGGCGGAACGGGCGCGGGGGCTGACGCAGGCTCGGCGACGGTGGCCTGCTCGACGGCGGTCGTCAGGGCATAGAGGTCGGCGCCGAAGCGGTCGAAGTCGCGAGCGAGCGTGGCGCACTGGCGCGAGAGCCGGTCGAGCAGCGCGGGGTCCAGGGTGGGTGACGTGGTCATGGGCCCAGCCTCGTGAACGGCAGACCGCCGCGGAAGCGTAGTGCTACTCAGGACCTGGGCCTTGTGTCCCGTCGTCGTCGAGCCCTTCGGCGATGGCATAGCGGGTCAGCTCGACCCGGTTGGCGAGCTGGAGCTTGCGCAGCGTGGCCTGGACGTGGTTCTCGACGGTGCGGTGAGAGAGCCCCAGCCGGGTGGCGATCTGCTTGGCCGCCAGCCCCTTGGCGACGAGCCGGAGCACCTCGGTCTCGCGCGGGGTGAGGGTGGGTCGCGGGACCTCGTCGGCCGCGGCTGGAGCCGTGGACATCCGGCGGTACTCGCCGAGGACCAGTCCGGCCAGCCCAGGGGTGAACACGGCCTGCCCGTCGGCCGTCCGCTGCACCGCCTCGATGAGCTCGGCCGCCGACGCGCTCTTGACGAGGTAACCGATCGCCCCCGCCTTGACCGCCTCGAGTACGTCGTCACGCTCGGAGGAGGCAGACAGCACGAGGACGCACGAGCCGGGTGAGGCGGCCAGCACGGCAGTGGTCGCGTCGGTGCCGGTGCCGTCCGGCAGCTGCATGTCCATGAGGACGACATCGGGGCGGGTCGCCGCTGCCCGCGGCCCGGCGCTCGCCACCGAGTCGGCCGTGGCCACGACCCGCAAGCCGGCCGCGTCCAGGTCACGGCTCACGGCGTCGCGCCACATCGGGTGGTCGTCGACGACCATCACGGTGATCGGCTCCTCGCCCAGGTCATCGGCAGGCCCGCGCCCGGTCACGGTTCCTTCCCCTCTGGCGTGCGCGGGACGCGCAGCTCCCACTCGGTGCCCTCGCCCGGTGAAGTATCCAGGACTGCTGTCCCGCCAAGGGATTCGATCCGGCCACGGATCGACTGGCTCGCGCCGAGCCGACCCTGCGCCGTCGCCTGGGCCAGTCGGCCGGCGGGGATGCCGGGCCCGTCGTCGCGGACGGTCAGCGCCACCTGGTCGCCGAGGTCCTCGATCAGGACGTACGCGCGCGCGTCCGACCCGGCGTGGGCTGCCACGTTGTGCAGGGCCTCACGGGCCGCGGCGAGGAGTTCCTCCCCGCATGCCGTGGGCAACAGGACCGGACCCTGCGGCGAGGACACGGTGACCCGCTCGCCGGCGAACCCGGCCAGCGCAGCGGCGACGTCGACGTTGCCCGAGCCACCCGGCATACGGGACTGCGTTGTGCCAGAAGGGGACAGCTGGGTGAGCAGGTGCCGCAGCGACTGCTCCTGGGTGCGCGCCAGGGCGGCCAGCTCGGGGTCGATGACCCCCTCGCGCCGCGAGACGAGGGCGAGGACTTGCAGGGCGCCGTCATGGACCTGGCGCGCGAGGCGTTCGCGTTCCTCTGTGGTGGCGCGCAGCTCGAGGGCCTCACGGAGCTGGTCGTCGGCGTGTTTCGCGGTCCGGGCGAGGGCGCCGATCGCCAAGCCGACGCAGACGAGCACCGGGAGGGTGGCGTTGACGGTCAGCGGGGTGAGGACGTCGCCGGTCACGACATTGCACGCCATGGCGACGACGAAGGCGACGAGCATGCCGATTCGGCGACCCCAGAGGATCGCCGCCGAGACGATGGCGTTGCACGTCCACAGCACGGTGGGCAGGACGTCGTGGGCCTGCCAGCTGTGGGCGGGGGCCGCGAGCCAGCTGCCGAAGATGAGGGCCAAAACGATGAGGACGTCGGCCACGACGACCACCTGCCTGGGCCGCCTCGACGTCGACAGCCAGGTCACCGCGAAGCCTGACCAGGCGACCTGGACCGCCATGAGCGACCACGCGGCGTAGGGATGGACGACCCGGTCCATCGATCCGGCGAGGATGGCGACGGCATACGCGAGCGAGGCCAGTCGGAAGACCTGCGCCGATCGCCACAGTGGGAGCAGCGGATCGGAGTCAGGTCTGGCCCGCTCGCTCATGCTGACCATGATGCCGTGGAGCTACCCGCGGCGGGGACGGTGCCAGCGCCCGGCGGCGATCTGATCGCCGCCGACCCAGACGCCGCCGATGTCGGAGCTGGTCCCGAGCGCGAACACCTTGGACAGGGCGTCGTCGGCGGACTTCGCGTTCCCCAGGCCGACGGACAGTGGGTTGCCGGCCTGCGGCAGCAGCCAGATCGCGTCGAACTGCTTGCCGACCGACAGGTCGCCCACGGTCTCGGCGAGGTCGAGGGCATCGGCGCCTGCCGCCGTGCAGAGCCAGAGCAGGTGGGCCGAGGTCAGCTGCAGCCCGTCGGCACCCAGGAGTCGTTGCATGAAGTACGCCTGCAGACCCTCCTTGAGCAGCGAGAACCCGGTGCCTGCGCCGATGTCGGAGCCCATCGCCACCCGAACCCCCGCCTCGACGTGTCGGCGAAGGGGGAACAGGCCACTGCCGAGAGCCGCGTTGGACGTCGGGCAGTGCGACACCGAGCCGTCGAGGGCGGCGAGCGTCGCCAGCTCGGCATCGGTCGGGTGGACGTTGTGGGCCAGCACTGAGCGGCGGTTGACCAGGCCGTGCCGGACGTAGGTGTCGACGTAGGACGCCCCGTCGAAGAGCTTTGCCACCTCGGCGATCTCGGCATCGTTCTCGTTGACGTGGGAGGTGAAGAACGCCCCCTCGACCTCGCCGAAGGTCGCAGCGCACGCCTCCAGGATGGCATCGCTCGCCGAGAGCGAGAACCGAGGCGTCACGGCATACCGGAGCCGGTCCTTGCCGTGCCACCGGCCGGCCAGCTCGGCCGACTCGGCGTACGCGCGGGCGGGTGTCGTCAGCAGTGGCTCGGGCAGGATCCGGTCGGACGTGACCAGCCCCGTCGTCACCCGCAGGCCCCACTGGTCAGCCGCCTCGAACATGACGTCGACGGCCGGGGCGAAGTGCGAACCGAAGACGAGGGCGGTCGTCGTCCCGGCGTCGACGAGGCCGGTGACGAAGTCCTTGGCGATCCCGCGCGCGGCGTCGACGTCGGCGAGGCGCATCTCCTCGGGCAGGGCGCACTGGTCGAGCCAGTCGAGCAGTGGCATCCCGAGCCCGCCGATGACGCGGACCTGCGGGAAGTGCACGTGCGTGTCGACGAGGCCGGGCAGGACCATGCCCTCGCGCAGGTCGAGGACCTCCTGCCCCGGATGAGCCGCGCGCACCTCGGCATACGGTCCACGCGCGAGGATGACGCCGTCCTCGACGACGATCGCGCAGTCCTGCTCCGAGCGCAGGCGCCCGCCGGTGAAGGGGTTGTCCGGGGTGTCCAGAACGGTAGCCCGGAAGAGGGTCATCGACGGGCGCTCTCGCGCCGGGCGGTGGTTCGGATGCTCTGCTGCGTTGCCGGTGCGGCCCGGGGTGCCTCGGCCTGGAAGGTCCGCAACAGGTCAGCCGCGACCGAGACGGCGATGACCGCTGGCTCCTTGCCGGTGATCTCGGGGAGACCGATGGGCGTGCGGATACTGGCCACCATCTCGCGCGAATGTCCTTCTGCCGCGAGGCGCTTCTGGAAGCGACGCCACTTCGCCGACGACCCGATAAGGCCCACCGACCCGAGGTGCTGGCAGCGCAGCGCGCCGTCGCAGAGGGCAGCGTCCTCGGCGTGGTCGTGGGTCATGATGAGCACGTGCGTGCCCGGCGGGACCTGGCCGAGGACGAGTTCAGGGACCGGGGCGTGGTGCACCTGGACCCGCGCGACGGCGCCAGCGAGAACCTGCAGCCGGTCGGGGTCGAGCTGGTCGCGACGGGAGTCGACCAGGTGCAGCTCGAGGTCCTGGCGGGCCAGGATCCGCGCCAGTTCCAGACCCACGTGGCCCACCCCGAAGATCGCCACCGACGGCGCGACCGCCAACGGCTCGAGCAGGACCGAGACCTCGCCGCCACAACACTGCTGGCCGTGCTCGACGGTGGCACGTTCGTTGAGGGCGAGCTCGAGGTGCTCGGGGCTGCGCTCACCACGCGCGATCAGGTCGCGTGCGCGGTCGACGGCCGTCGCTTCGAGGTTGCCGCCGCCGATGCTGCCGTATGCCGCGTCGGGGGCGACGACCATCTTCGCGCCGGCCGCTCGGGGCGAGTGCCCCCGGACCGACACGAGCGTGACGAGCACACCCGGCATCCGGTCGCGCCGTAGCCGGTCGACGGCGGCCAGCCAGTCCATGTCCTCAGACTCCGGCGGTCGCAGGCTGGGTCGGGCGGGTGGCCTGCTCGGAGCGTGGGTGGGCGGGGCGCAGGTCGGTCGTGGACTGGTCGGGCACGACTCCGGTGCCGCCCTCGGCGAGGTGACCGTGCTCGTTCGCGCGTCGGGCCTCCTCGACCGCCCAGTAGACGGCCTCGGGTGTCGCGGGGGAGGCGAGGTCGACACTGACGCCCGCTGGTCCGAACGCGGCGGCTGCTTGCCGCAGCGCCTCGCGGACCGAGAACGCGAGCATGAGTGGGGGCTCGCCGACGGCCTTGCTTCCGTAGACGGCGCCCTCCTCGTGCGCGCGCTCGAGGAGGGCGACGTTGAAGACCTCGGGCATCTCCGAGAAGCTCGGTAGCTTGTAGGTGCTCGCTGCCTGGGTTGCGAGCCGGCCGCGGGTCGGCCGGTCGGACTCGTCCCAGCGCAGGTCCTCCAGGGTCAGCCAGCCGGCCCCCTGGACGAAGGCCCCCTCGACCTGGCCGAGGTCGACGAGGGGGGAGAGCGAGTCGCCGACGTCGTGGACGATGTCGACCCGGCGCAACCGGTAGGCGCCGGTGAAGCCGTCGACCTCGACCTCCGCGGCAGCGGCGCCGTAGGCGAAGTACTTGAAGGGTGAGCCCTGCATGATCGAGGAGTCCCAGTGCAGGCCCTCGGTGCGGTAGAAGCCGGCCGCCCAGAGCTGGATCCGTTGGAAATAGGCCTTGTTGACAAGGTCGGCCCAGGCGATGCCCTCCCCGCCCCCGATGCCGGTGACCACGCCCTCGCTGAACCGGACGTCGGAGGGATGGATGCCCAGGAGGCCGCCCGCGACCCCGCGGAGCCGGTCGATGATCTGCTCGCACGCGTTCTTGACGGCGCCACCGTTGAGGTCGGCGCCGGAGCTGGCGGCCGTTGCCGAGGTGTTGGGGACCTTGTCGGTGCGGGTCGGAGCGAGCCGCACCGTCGAGAGCGTCACCCCGAGCGTCGTGGCGGCGACCTGGAGCATCTTGGTGTGCAGGCCCTGACCCATCTCGGTGCCACCGTGGGTGATGAGCACCGACCCGTCCTTGTAGACGTGGACGAGAGCGCCGGCCTGGTTGAACGCCGTGAGGTTGAACGAGATCCCGAACTTGACCGGCGTCATCGCCAGCGCCCGCTTCGAGTGCGGATGATCGGCGTTGTATGCCGCGATCTCGACCCTGCGTCCCTCGACCTCGCCGGCCGTCGTGACCTGGTCCCAGCAGGTGCGGATCCGGTCCGGATCCTTGACCGGCTGTCCATAGGGCGTGGTCTGGCCCTGCGCGTAGAAGTTGCGCTGGCGCAGCTCCATCGGGTCGAGCCCGAGCAGCGGGGCGCTGCGGCCGAGGATGTCCTCCAGGACGAGCATGCCCTGTGGGCCGCCGAAGCCGCGGAACGCGGTCTGTGACGTCTTGTTGGTCTGCGCGATCCGGCCGTTGACCCGGATGTTGGGCACCCAGTAGGCGTTGTCGATGTGGCAGAGCGCTCGGGCGAGCACCGGCTCGGACAGGTCGAGGCTCCACCCGCCGTCGGC
>JBDTBX010000326.1:0-4911 GCA_039923915.1 Nostocoides sp.
AGGTGCCCGCGCCCCAGGCGGCCGCCACGAGCAGGACGACGACGAGCGTCGCCATGGCTGCGTCGCCCCAACCGGCAAGCGGCCTCGGCACCGAACGCGGCCGTTGGACGAGCAGGAACACGAGCCCGTAGGCCGCCACGATGATGCAGCCCAGCAGGCTGGAAGCCAGCTGGAGGTCCTGGTAGAGCGGCCACCGTCCGTGGACGACGGACAGCGAACCGTGCTGGCGGACGAACCAGCCGTCGGCGTGGGTGAAGGAGTCCCAGAGCAGGTGCGTGAGGATCCCAGCGAGGGACGCGGCATACGCGATCGGCAGGTCGACAAGGCGCACCCGCCGCGGGGCGGGGCCACGACGGACCCTGATCCACCGAGGGGCGAGGTCGCGGACCGGGGGTGCGAGGGCGAGGGTCCACAGTGCCCACGTCACGAGCGACATCAGCGACGTCCACGTCCAGGCGTTGTGCAGCGCGTGGCTCGCGGCGCGGTCATAGGGGATCGGGAGGTAGTACGGGATGTCGGGGGCCATCGACCCGACGACGAGCGCGGTCAGGGCGTGGGGCGCCCGGCGCCGTAGCGGCTCGGCGACCGGGAGGGTCGCGGCGATGTGGGCTGGCGTGAACGGCATCAATGGTGCAACGCACCGAGGAGCCCGGAAGGTCCCCCTGTGTGTCCGGATCAGAGGTCGTGGCCGACGAAGGTCGGTTCGTTGACGAGCTCGACACCGAACACGTCATGGACCCCGTCGCGCACCCGTCGGGCCAGGTCGGCGATGTCGGCAGCCGTTGCGCCACCGCGGTTGGTCACCGCAAGGGTGTGCTTGGTCGACAGGGCCGCCGGGCCCGGCATCCCGAAGCCCTTGCCGAATCCGGCGTGCTCGATCAGCCAGGCGGCGCTGGTCTTGACGCAGCCGTCGGGGTCGGCGAACTGCGGCGGCGCGGACGCGTCCGGCCCGAGCCGCTCGGCGGCCCTGGCCGCGAGGCTCGCGTAGGCGAGGGTGGACAGGATCGGGTTGGTGAAGAACGAGCCGCAGCTCCACGTGTCATGGTCCATGGCGTCCAGGACCATGCCGCGCTGGCGACGCTGGGCGAGGACCGCCTCACGGGCGTCGGCCAGGGGCACCCTGGCGCCCGGCTCGACGCCGAGACCGCGGGCCAGATCGGCATACCCGATGGGTTGGGAAAGGTCCGCGACCCGCAGCTGGAAGAGAACGTCGAGGACGACGTAGCGATCGCTGCCCTTGAAGACCGAGTGCCGGTAGGTGAACCGGCACTCGGTGTTGGCGACGGAGTGGACCTGCTGCTCGCGCCGGTCCCAGACCCGGACCAAGGCGATGGTCTGGGCGACGTCCTGGCCGTAGGCACCGACGTTCTGGATCGGGGTCGCGCCCGCAAGGCCGGGTATGCCGGAGAGAGCCTCGATCCCGGACCAGCCCTGCGCGACCGCCTCGGCGACGAAGCCGTCCCACTCCTCTCCCGCGGCGACTCGCACGTTGGCGCCACCGCAGGAGTCATCGGACTCGACGGTGACGCCGCTGGTCGCGACCCGGACGACGGTGCCCTCGAAGCCGGCATCGCTGATCACGACGTTGGACCCACCGGACAGGATCAGGAGCGGTTCGTCGGCGTCGTCGACCTCTCGGACTGCGTCGACCAGCTCATCGATGGTCTCGGCGACGACGAGCCGGGCGGCCGGACCGCCGACGCGCATCGTCGTGAGGTCGGCGAGCGGGGCGTCGAGGAGCTCCTGCATGGGAGCTGTCTCAGGCGAGCTGGACGACGGCGGTGCAGCGGCCGAGGACCTTGGCGCCGTTGTTGGTGGTTGTCACGTCGACGGTCGCCCGTTTGGTCGCCTCGTCGAGCGACCTGACGACCCCGGTGACCTCGAGCTCGGTGCCGCCCGCCGGGACGACGACCATGGTGGTGAAGCGAGTGCCGAACTCGACGACCCGGCCGGCGTCACCGGCCCAGTCGGCGACGACGGTCCCAGACGCGCCCATGGTCCACATGCCGTGGGCGATGACGTCGGGCAGGCCGACCTTCTTGGCGAACACCTCGTCCTGGTGGATGGGGTTCTGGTCGCCGGAGGCGTTGGCGTAGGCGACGAGTGTCTCGCGACGGACGGGCACGGCAACCGGGCCGATCTGCTCGCCGACGGTCACCTCGGTGAAGGCGCGGGCGGCCATCCTCACTCCCCTCCCCGAACGACGATCGTGGAGGTCGTGGTGGTGACCGGCCCACCGGACGCGTCGGTCAGCTCGGTCCGCACACTCACCATCGAGTGCCCGCCGGCCTGGCGGATGCTGTCGACGGTGAGGGTGCCGGTCAACTCGTCGCCGGCCGTGATCGGCCGGTGGTGGACGAACGACTGCTCGCCGTGGACGACCCGGGAGTAGTCGATGCCGGCCTCGGGGTCGGCGACGTACTGGTGCGAGGTCTGCTGGTCGTAGGAGACGGCCATCGTTGGCGGCGCGATGACGTCGCCGTAGCCGGCGGCCCGGGCCGCCTCCGGGTCGCTGTGAACCGGGTCGCTCGACCCCACGGCGGCGGCGAACGCGGTGATCTCGGCTGCGCTCACGACGTACGGGCCGGCGGGCGGATAGACCCGCCCCTGGAAGTCGAGGTTGACGCTCATGTTCGCCACTGTAGGGGGTGCACATGACGAGACCGCCCCGACCCCGAGTGGGGTGGAGCGGTCGGGGCCGATGGGCGCCGGGCGGTCAGGGTGCGCGCCGGTCAGCGGGTCTCGCGGTGAACCGTGTGCTTGCGCTCGCGCGGGCAGAACTTCTTCAGCTCCAGCCGGTCGGGGTCGTTGCGACGGTTCTTCTTGGTGATGTAGTTGCGCTCCTTGCACTCCGTGCACGCAAGAGTGATCTTGGGACGGACGTCAGCGGACTTGCTCGCCACGGGGCAACCTGCACTTTCGAGGAACTGTTCGGAACGGGGAACTCGACGCACCAGTTTACGGGTGTCGGTGGTGATCGGCGAAATCGCCGGTGGTAGCGGGGGCGGGGCACGATCCCGCGACCTCACGATTATGAGTCGTGCGCTCTAACCAACTGAGCTACCCCGCCATGGGGTTGCAACACGCGCTCGTGCTGCCCTGAGCCCCCTGTCGGAATCGAACCGACGACCTTTTCCTTACCATGGAAACGCTCTACCGACTGAGCTAAGGGGGCCTGCCTCAACGGCATGCAGCCGCGAACGCTCGCCAGAGACTACCCGATCAGATGGCACCCCAAGAAATCGGTTCGGTGCCCTCAGCCGGCGTCGGCGATGTGCACCACGGTCCGGCCCGCGACCGCCCCGGTGACGATCTCGCGGCATACGGCCGGCAGGTCCTCGAACTGCACCAATCGGCCGATCGCGTCGAGGTTCTCAGGCTTGAGATCGGTCGCCATCCGCTGCCATAGCTGCTGGCGGACGTCCTGCGGGAACCAGCCCGAGTTGACCCCCAGCAGGTTGACGCCGCGCAGGATGAACGGCATGACGGTCGTGGCCACCTTGACGCCCCCGGCATTGCCGTATGCCGCGATCCCGCCTCCGCGCCTGGTGGTGCTCGCCAGCCAGGCCAGGGTCTGGCCGCCGACCGAGTCCATCGCGCCGGCCCACGTCTCGGAGCCGAGGGCCCGGACGTTCTCGGTGTCCGGCCTGGCCTCGACGTGCGTGGCGCCGTAGCGGCGGAGCTGGTCGTGCTGGTCGGCCTTGCCGGTGAACGCGGTGATCTCATAGCCACGACGCGCGAGCATCGAGACGGCCAGGCTGCCGACCCCGCCGCCGGCACCGGTCACCGCGACCGGACCGGCCCCGGGGCGCAGTCCGTTGTGCTCGAGCTGGTGGATCCCGAGGGCGGCCGTCACGCCGGCGGTGCCGAGGATCATCGACTGCTCGATGCTCAGCCCGTCCGGGATGCGGATCGCCCAGTCGCCAGGCACTCGGAGGTACTCGGCGTACCCGCCGTCGTGCTTCTCGGACAGGTCGAAGCCGGTGACGACCACCCGATCGCCCTCCTTGTGGCTGCCTGCTGCCCGGACGACGACGCCGGCCGCGTCGATCCCGCCGATGAGCGGGTAGCGGCGGGCGATCGGGGCGGTGCCGGTGGCGGCCAGGCCGTCCTTGTAGTTGACGCTGGAGTGGGTCACCCGGACGAGCAGGTCGCCGTCGCCGATCTGGGCCACCGGCACCTCGGTCATGACGGCGGCCACGGCCTTGGTTTCGGGGTCCTGCTGAAGTTGGTAGGCCTTGGCGGTCACGGGGGCAGTCATGCTGGCAACCTTGACACATGAGCGCTGTCGCCCCGTCGGGCCGTGATCTGGTTCCCACCGTCGCCGACTTCCCGGTCACCTGGCCGATGCAGACCCGGTGGCTGGACAACGACATGTTCGGCCACCTCAACAACACCGTCTACTACGCGTTCTTCGACACGGCGATCAACGCGTGGCTCGCGCGGGATGCCTCGGCTCTGCCCATGACGGACGCGGCGTTCGCGGTCATTGCCGAGTCCTCGTGCCGGTTCGTCAGTGAGCTGTCCTATCCGCAGGACCTCGTCGTGGGGCTGCGCGTGGACCGGCTCGGCTCGTCGTCGGTCACCCTCGGGACGGCGCTGTATGCCGCGGGCTCGGCTCGCACGGACCCGGTCGCCGCAGCCGGTCACTGGGTGCACGTGTACATCGACCGCGAGACCCGACGACCCGTGCCGATCCCGGCGGCCCCGCTCACGCTGTACAAGCGGACCCAGGTGGCGCCCGTCGCGTGATCGCAACAGTCGGGGATCGGGTCGACCGGATCCCGCGTGTCATGTGCGCTGGACGGACCCCTCTCGGCCTGCACCACCTGGTACCTGCCGAGCTCTTCCGGAACCTTTCCCGTCTCCACCGCCGCGGCCTGGGCCGCCCTCGGCGACATCGCCAACTGG
>JBDTBX010000327.1:0-5208 GCA_039923915.1 Nostocoides sp.
GGGTGAGCAGGAGGGGTATGCCGTCCGCGGCCTCGAGCAGGCCGGCGACCTGCTCGGCGAGGCCGGGACGGTCGGCGGCGGCCGGTCGCTGGTCGCGCAGGTTGGGGACGTCGGCGAGGCGCCGGGCCTCGCCGGCGAGCACCCGGCATACGGCCGAGGGGGTGTCCGGGAGGGCAGAGGGCGCCCCGAGGACGGCCCTGGTGAGCGACCTGGTGGCCGCCGCGCAGGCACCAAGGACGGCAACTCGGTGCTGTCGGGCGCTGGCGTCGGCGTCGACGAACCGCGGGCGGATGCTCACCTGCTGGGCCATGGCGACCTGGCGTGCGGCCTCGTCGACCTGGACGACCGCGGTGTAGAGGTCGCCCTGCGCCGGCTCGCCCGCGAGGACGCGACCGAGGTCGTCGAGCAGGTCGGCGAGGTGGGTCATGAGGTTCTGTCGAGCAGCCACGAGGGTGTCGCCGGCGGGCGCCGGGAGGATGACGAAGGAGACGATGATCCCGGCGAAGGCGCCCGCTGCCGTCTCGGCGAGCCGGACGAACAAGAGGTCGTCGGTGAACGTGTGCAGGAGTGCGTAGAGCTGGCCGAGCATGAGGGTGATGAAGAAGACCATCGCGGCGTTGGAGATGGCCTGGACATAGAAGGCCAGGAAGATCGAGGCGATGAGGGCGACGAAGGTGAGCGTGTCACGGCCCGCGGTCACCTGGGCCAGGGCGATGGCCGCCACGAGTCCGAGCAGGGTTCCCACCGTTCGGGCCATGCCGCGCCGGAAGGTCTCGGCCGTGGTGGACGCGCCAGTGAAGGTGATGAAGGCGGCGAGGGCAGCCCAGTAGAACCGCTGTGGAGAGATCAGCTGACCGGCAGCCATCGCGATCGCGGCGGCGACGGCGGCCTGGATCGCCTGCCGGGTGGTGAACCGGAGCCGGCCGGGGCTCCACCAGTGCGACGTGTCGCCACCGGCCACCGCAGCGGTCGCCATCGCCACACTGCCGGGGAGGTTGCCGCCGGAGAGGCGGACGACGGGTTCGAAGCCGTACTCAGCCTCCGGGGTGGTCTGGTCGTCGCCGTCGTACTGGTGGTGCGGGTCGCTACCGGGGTTGCCGGCATCGCGGGCAGCCTGCAGGACCCGGCCGCTGCGCCAGTCGGACACCGTGTCGAGGAGCAGGACGCCCGCATTGGTGAGGCGTCGGACAACCGGCAGCGAACCGTGCGGGTGCTGGCCCAGCGTGGCGAAGGCCTTGCGGGCCTCCTCGAGTTCGCCCCAGCCAAGGGCTCGGAGGGCCGGCCGGAGGGCGTCGAGCGTCTCGGGGGCAGGGGCGCCCGGCCCGCCGCGCTCCACCGCCTCGGCGATGTCAACCGCAGCGCCCGCGACCTCGTCGACGCCGATCTCGAGGTCGACGAGCCACTTGCGCAGGGTTCCGGGCGCCACGCCGGGCGGGAGGGCACGTTGCTCGGAGAGTTGGCCGTCGAAGAGCAGCGCGACCGCCGAGGTGCGAATGAGGTCGCGCCGGAGGGCTTTGACGGGGGCATCGGACGCCGGGTGGTCCAGAACCTCCAGCGAGGCCGACACGACGGCCCGCGCCCGGGCGCGGAGCGAGTCGACGGTACGACGGAGGCGGGCCTCCGGCTCGTCGTAGAGAACGGTGACGAGCAGGATGCAGACCCACACGCTGCTCACCAGGACCGCCAACAAGAGGCCGGGCAAGGCGCTGACCGGCGGCTTGAGGAACATCGAGAAGAAGTACGCCTGCCAGGCGATGAAACCCCACGTGAACCACCGCGGCCCGAACCGTCGCACCCAGACGGCGAAGAAGCTCACGCCGACGAACGCGGCCATCGACAGGACGTGGATCGGGGCGGCCAGGACGGCCACGGTCGCCGAGAGCGCTGCCGCCACAGGGGTCCCCGCCGTGGTCCCGATGATTGTCGTCCGGCGGGTCTCCCGGATGATCGTCGCCGAGTTCATCGCGAGGACGCAGCCGAGCATGACGTGCAGGAGCAAAGTCGGGCCACTGACTCCGGTCAGCCGTGCAACGGCGTACTGCACCGCCGCCGTGGTGGCGACGGCCACCGCGGCACGGATGCCCTGACGGAGTCGGCTCAGCCCGGGGTCGGACCCGATCAGCCGGTCCCGCGCGTCACGGATCTCCTCCCGTGCGGTCGTCCGGCCGCGCGCGATGAGTCCCTGCCGCCACCGCGCGGTGAGGAGCGGGGCGGTGTCCACGCGTCGCCGCTCAGGACCGGCGTCAGCGGCGGTTGGTGAACTGCAGGGCGACGTCGAGGTCGTCCTTGCCGCGCAGGAGATTCTGGACGGCCTGAAGGTCGTCACGGGATTTGCTCGTCACGCGCAGCTCCTCACCCTGGATCTGGCTCTTGACCGACTTGGGTCCCTCGTCGCGGATGATCTTGCCGATCTTCTTGGCGATCTCCTGGGAGATGCCCTCCTTGAGGGGGATGTCGAGGCGGTACTCCTTACCGGACAGCTTGGGCTCGTCGGGCACATCGAGGTGCTTCAGGCTCACCTTGCGCTTGACCAGCCAGGTCTGCAGGACGTCAAGGACGGCCAGTGCGCGCTCAGGGGTGTTGGCCTTGATCAGGATCGCGTCCTCACCGGACTGCTCGAGGACCGCGCCGACGTTCTTGAAGTCGTAGCGCGTGCCGACCTCGCGGGCCGCGCTGTTGACCGCGTTGGCGATCTCCTGTCGGTCGATCTTGCTGACGATGTCGAAGCTGCTGTCGGCCATGGTGGTGAGCCTATCCGGCGAAAGCCCGGCGCCGGTGGCCAGGACGTGGTGATCAGAGGGCGGAACGGGGCCGGTTCGAGACATCAGGGCGAGGGGGAGTTCCAGCCGGGAGTCGAGAAGAGGCCGCCCTGGAGGGTGTCGAGGAGCAGGTCGAGCTGGCGGGCCCGCTCGCGCTTGGGCGTCTCGTGCAGCGGCCCGGCGATGTTGAGCTCGGCGAACCCGTGGACGGCCGACCAGCAGGTGACGGCGGCGGCGTCCCGCCGACCGGCTGCCAGCAGGCCGAGCGCGACGAGGTCGTCGAGTGCCGCCAGCAGCACGGCATACGGGTCGGGGTCCGCACACGGCGCCGGCGTGGTCGAGAAGGCGACCCGGAACAGGCCCGGCTCGGCGAGCGCGAACAGGACGTAGGCGCGCCCGGTCTCGCGCAGCCGAGCCGTGGCGCGGGCCGCTGGCTCCTTGACCCGGACTCCGGCGAACCGGCGACGCATGGCTGCGGCCAGCCGCTGCTGTCCGACGGCGGCCACTTCCGCGAGGAGTTCCTCGCGGTCGGCGAAGTGCCGGTAGGCCGCATTGTGGGAGACGTTGGCGAGGCGGGCGACCTCACGGAGCACGACACCGTCGGGGCCCTTGGCGCGGGCCAGTTCGGTCGCCGTCTCGATGAGGGCCGGCCGGAGGTTGGCGTGGTGGTAGGACGTCACGTTCGCATCCTAGATGAATGTTGACATCGACAACATTGTGGGCTTCACTGGGGTGAGGAAGTTGTCACTGTCAACATTGGAGTCTTGAGATGAAGTCCAGGACCGGCGTCCTCGTCACGGTCTGCATCGCCACCCTCGCCATCAACCTCGACACGACGATCGTCAACGTCGCCCTCCCCACCATGTCCCACGAGCTGGCGGCCGGCACTCGCGCCCTGCAGTGGATCGTCGACGCCTACAACCTCGCCTTCGCCGGGCTCGTCCTGGCGGCCGGCAGCCTCTCCGACCGGTTCGGGCGACGCCCGGCCCTCGTCGTCGGCCTCGTCGGCTTCGCCGCGGCCAGCACGGTGGGCGCGTTCATGGGCACGGCCGGCGAGCTCATCGCGGTCCGCGGCGCCATGGGCGCCTTCGCCGCGCTCATCTTCCCGACGACGCTCTCGATCATCAGTAATGCGTTCCCCGAGCGACGGGAGCGGGCTGCTGCCCTCGGTGCGTGGGGTGCCGTCGTCGGGCTCGGCGTGGCCGGAGGCCCCGTCGTCGGTGGTTTGCTGCTGGCCCACTTCGCCTGGGGATCGGTGTTCATTGCGCTCGCGCCGGTGGCCCTCATCGCGGCCGGCCTGACCGTTGCGCTGGTCCCTGAGTCGCGCGATGCCTCGGTGCCGCGTCTCGACAAGCCGGGCCTCGCGCTCTCGGTGGGGATGCTCGGGCTGCTCGTCTGGACGATCATCGAGGCGCCGATTGCAGGGTGGTCGTCCGGCCGCACGACCGGTGGCTTCGCCGGCTCGGTCCTGCTGCTCGTGGCCTTCGTCGCCCACGAGCGCTCTGCCGCCCATCCGATGCTCGACATCACCCTGTTCCGCGATCGCCGGTTCAGCGCGGCGAGCGGGGCGGTGACGATCACCTTCTTCGCCCTGTTCGGGTTCATCTTCCTCATCACCCAGTACTTCCAGCTGATCCGCGGCTACTCCACGCTGTCGGCCGGCGTCCGTACTCTCCCCGTCGCGCTGAGCATCGCCGTCGCGTCCGTGGTGGGCGCCCAGCTGGCCCCTCGCATCGGCACGAAGGCCGTCGTCACGACCGGCCTGCTCCTGTTCGGCACGGCGTTCCTGTGGATCTCCACGGTGGGCGTCGACGCGGCATACGCCCGGGTGATCGTCCCCCAGATGATCCTCATGGGCCTCGGCATGGGCGCCATCTCGACCCCCGCCACCGAGTCGATCCTGCTCGTCCTGCCGCCGGCGCGGGCCGGCGTCGGGTCCGCGGTCAACGACGCGACGCGGGAGCTCGGCGGCACCCTCGGGGTCGCGGTCGTCGGGTCGTACTTCTCCAGTGTGTATGCCGCTCACCTCACGTCGGGTGCCTTCGGCGGGATGCCGGCGCCGGTAGTCGTTCAGGCCAAGGACTCGGTTGGCGCAGCCGTCGTCCTGGCCCGGCACTCGCCCGCGCTGCTCGCTTCGGTCCGCGACTCCTTCATGGCCGGCCTGCACGCCGGGAGCCTGCTGGTCGCCGCCGTCTGCCTCGTCGGGGCGCTTGCCGCCGTACTGTTCCTGCCGGGACGGCTGCCCGCTGAAGGGGTCGCACCGGCGACGCTGCAGCCGGTCCCGCTGGAGCCCGTCGGCTGATTCGGGAGATCGCTGCCCGCCTTGCTATCCTTCCATCCGCACCAAGGCGGGTTGCCCGAGCGGCCAATGGGAGTGGACTGTAAATCCATCGCGAAAGCTTCGAAGGTTCGAATCCTTCACCCGCCACCCAGTGCTCAGAAGGGCCCC
>JBDTBX010000328.1:0-6157 GCA_039923915.1 Nostocoides sp.
CGGCGACCCCGCCCTCGTCCCGCAGGAGCGCCTCGGTGCACGACAGGTCGACGAGGCCGGCCGCAGTGCACGCCTGCCGGATGTGTTTGGCAGCGTGGACGTACCGGCCGCTAGCGGTCAGGTTCCACCCGTCGCCGACCCGGCGTTCGACCGTCGCGACAAGCAATCCACCGGGTCGAAGCGCGTTGGCCGCTGCGTGGGTGAAGCCGGTGAGGTCGCCGACGTAGCACAGGGTGTCGACGCACGTCACGACGTCGTATGCCGCGTGGTGGGCTTGGAGGAAATGGACCAGCTCGGCCTTGTCGAGGGCGTCGTAGCAGCCACGCCGCTGGGCCTGCCGCAGCATGCCGAGGGACAGGTCGCACCCGGCCAGACTCGCGGCGTACGGCCTCAGTGCGACGCCGGAGAGTCCGGTTCCGCAACCGACGTCGGCCACGGCGAGCTGCCCCAGGGGTTCGCCCACCCGCCGACTGAGCTCGCCAGCCACCACCTCCGGGGCGCGATAGCCGAGGGCGGCGATGTGTTCGTCGAAGGTCGCTGCGGCGCCGTCGAAGACGGTCTGGACGTAGGCGTCGCTGGCCCGTGGTGGCGCCGGAGCCTCACCGAGTGCGGCGAGCCGGTGCAGGGCGACCGGGTTGCCCGGGTCGTTCTCGAGCCACTGTCGGGTCAGCGCGCTGGCCTCCGCTGGTCGGCCGTGCGAGGCCAACGTCTGCAGGGCGATGGAGAAGCAGTGCCAGGCCGGTTGGCTCCTCCTGTCCAGCCCGATCGCGCGCAGCGCGGCGGCACCGGCGCCGGACAGGTCGCCCCCGAGGCGCCGGGCCGTGGACAGGTTGGTCCATGTCGGGGCGTCGTCGGGATCGGCGGCCAGGCTCGCCTCGTAGGCGACGATGGCCCGATTCGGTGTGCCGCCCTCGAGCAGGATGTTCCCGAGGTCGTTGTGCAGGCTGGCCGGCGTCGGCCGGGCGGGGTGGGCGTCCAGCGCCGCCTCCATCCAGCGAACGGCATCGCCGAGTCGGCCCTGGCTGTGCGCGGCGATCCCCAGGAGGTGCATCGTCTCCGCGTCGTCGGGGTGGGCGGCGAGCCTGTCCCGGAGGACACGCTCGGCACCCGCCCCGTCCCCGTCGCGAAGGAGGGCCCTGGCCTGCTCGGTCACGAGACCTTGTTGGCCAAGACGTCCCACCTGAGCGTGACCGATGACTGTGCGGCGCCGCTCGGCGCCTGCTCGGAGTACTCGATGCCGATGAACCCCGGTGTGAGGGACACCTCGGCGAGCAGGTCCTCCTCGTCGGCGCTCACCTCGAGGCTGCTGACGAGGACGTCCTTCATCGTCACCTTGAAAAAGTCCTTGAGGCCGGCGCCGTCCTTGGTGACCGAGAGCAGGACCTCCTTGAAGTGCTTGCTGCTGGCCGCCGCCTTGGCCAGCGACGTGGAGGCCACGTCGTAGACGTGCAGGAAGGTGAAGTCGTGCGGCCGTGCCTTGCCGGCGCCGCTGCCCGCGCCCGAGCCCGTGGGCTGCTCGTTGGTCACGCCCCAGTTCCAGGCCAGGACGGCCGTCTCACCCTTGTGCAGCTTGTTGGTCGACGAGCCGGTGATGCCGTCGAACGTGATCCAGGCGTGCATCGTGCCTCCGAACGCTCGGGTGTGTCCCGCGAAGAGGCTACCCCGCGCGCGAGGCTGACCACCCCGGGGGAGTCACTCCTCGTCGGCCGGCGCCGACTCCTCCTTCTCCTTGATCAGGTCCATGACGCTGGAGTCGGCCAGGGTCGTCACGTCGCCGACCTCGCGGTGTTCGGCCACGTCGCGCAGCAAGCGGCGCATGATCTTGCCCGACCTGGTCTTGGGCAGCTCGGCAACGATCATGATCGCCTTCGGTTTGGCGATCGGGCCGATCTCCTTCGCCACGTGGTCACGCAGCTCCTTGACGACGTCGGGACCGCCGTCGCCAGCGGCCTCGCGAAGGATGACGAAGGCGTTGACCGCCTGACCGGTGTCGGCGTCGTTGGCTCCCACGACCGCCGCCTCGGCAACCTTGGGGTGCGACACGAGGGCCGACTCGATCTCCGTGGTGGACAGACGGTGCCCGGCGACGTTCATGACGTCGTCGACCCTGCCCAGCAGCCAGACGTCGCCGTCCTCGTCCAGCTTGGCCCCGTCCCCTGCGAAGTACTTGCCGGGGAAGCGGGACCAGTAGGTCTCGCGGTAGCGCTCGTCGTCACCCCAGATCGTACGAAGCATCGCCGGCCACGGCTCGGTCAGCACGAGGTAGCCGCCCGAGCCCGGCTTGACCGGTTCGCCGGCGTCGTTGATGACCAGCGCCGAGATGCCCGGCAGCGCCTTCATCGCCGACCCGGGCTTACCGGCGGTGACGCCCGGCAACGGGCTGATCATGATCTGACCTGTCTCGGTCTGCCACCACGTGTCGACGACGGGGCAGCGCCCGCCGCCGATGGTCTCGCGGTACCAGACATAGGCCTCCGGGTTGATCGGTTCGCCCACGGAGCCGATCAACCGCAGTGTCGACATGTCGAACTTCGCCGGGATGTCATCACCCCACTTCATGAAGGTGCGGATGGCGGTGGGGGCGCAGTAGAGGATGGTGACCCCGTGGTTCTGAATGATCTCCCACCACCGGCCCTTGTGCGGTGTGTCCGGGGTTCCCTCGTACATCACCGAGGTCGCTCCGTTTGCGAGGGGGCCGTAGACGATGTAACTGTGACCGGTGACCCAGCCGATGTCGGCGGCCGTCCAGAAGACGTCCTCGTCGGGCTTGAGGTCGAAGACGGCCCAGTGCGTCCAGGAGGTCCCGACAAGGTACCCCCCCGTGGTGTGCAGGATACCCTTCGGTTTGCCCGTCGTGCCCGAGGTGTACATGACATACAGCGGGTGCTCGGCGTCGAAGGCCTCCGGCGTGTGCTCCGTGGACTGCCGACCTACCACGTCGTCCCACCACACGTCGCGGCCCTCGGTCCATGCGACGTCCTGGCCGGTCCGCTTCGCGACCAACACGCTGCGTACCTCGGGGCACTGGGTCAGGGCCTTGTCGACGGCCGGCTTGAGCGCTGACGGTGCGCCGCGACGGTAGCCGCCGTCGGCCGTGATCACCACGTGGGCGTCGCAGTCGTGGATGCGGTCGACCAGAGCCTGTGCGGAGAACCCGCCGAAGACGACGGTGTGCGGCGCCCCGATGCGGGCGCAGGCCAGCATCGCCACCACGGTCTCGGGGATCATCGGCATGTAGATGGCGACCCGGTCGCCGGTTTTCACGCCGAGCTCGACCAGGGCGTTGGCTGTCTGGCACACCTCGTCCTTGAGCTGGGCGTAGGTGATGTCTCGGGTGTCGTTCTCGGGCTCGCCCACCCAGTGGTAGGCGACCTTGTCGCCCTTGCCGGCCTCGACGTGGCGGTCCAGGCAGTTGTAGGCCACGTTGAGCCGGCCTCCCACGAACCACTTGGCGTGTGGGGCGTCCGACCAGTCGAGGACCGAGTCCCACCTCCTCTCCCAGGACAGTCGTTCGGCGGCTTTCTCCCAGAAGGCCAGCCGGTCCCGGTCTGCCTCGGCGTAGGCGTCGGCCGTCACGTTGGCCCCGGCGGCCAGGTCGGCCGGAGGATCGAAGCGACGGTTCTCGTGCAGCAGGTTTGACAGCGTCTCTTGGCTCACGGCTACGTTCTCCTCATCGATGATCCTCTGCCTCGACCGGGTGGCCGGTCAGGCCCGCGGCCCTACCGGCACCAGTTGCCGCTTGTGGGTGGATGCACTGACTCCGGCGAACGAGGCGTACCAAGCGGCGAGCGCCGTCAGGATGCCGAGGTACCCGCCCAACTTGGTGACGCCGGACGAGCCGCCGTAGGCACCGATGGCCAGCGCGACGTAGGTGATGGTCAGCAGCACGAAGACGGTCAGGACGGCGGTGTTCACGCGCAGCGCGGCCACCGCCATGTAGGCGGTGAAGATGCCCCAAGCGATGAGGTAGAGGCCGACACCCTTGCCGGCGTCCGAACCGGCCTTGGACAGGTCGGTGTGGCCGGTCAGCCACCAGAACGAGATCCAGAAGGCACCGTAGGACGAGAAGGCGGTGGCGCCGAAGGTGTTCCCCTTGGCGAACTCCCACATGCCCGCCAGGATCTGGGCCGCACCGCCATAGGCGAGGGCCAGGCCGAACACGACCGGTTCGACGGTGCCTGGTACCCACCCGGCGTTGACGACGCTCAGCACGAACGTGGTGAGGGCGAAGGCGCCGAGCCCCAAGGGTGCGGGGTCCGCGAAGTGGGCACCGGGAACTGGTGCGGACGTCAGCGCGGTCCCGGATAGCTCGGAGTACTGGTGGGCGGCGGGGATCTCGGACATGTTGCGCTCCTCGGGCAAGGGGTCCTCGGGCGGCACGTCTCGGCGTCACCCGTCACCCAACCGGATTTATATCGTAGGACGATCCTCTTTGTCCGGATCGCCGTCAAGGGGCCGCCGGGAGTGGGGTCACCCGGGGTGGGCCTCGAACGCGTCCATGAGGAGCGGTGCGACGACCTGCTGCTGCCACGGGCGGCAGCCCTGCGCCGCGAGGGCCGCCACGAAGCCGTCGAGGTCGCGCTGCGCCGGGGGCGACCAGATGACCCGCCGGAGGGGATCGGGGGAGCAGACGTTCTCGATGGGCACCTGACGCGCCTCGGAGAACTCGGCGAGGGCTGCCCTGGTGTCGGCGAGACGAGCGGCTGCCGTCGGGTCCCTCTCGGCCCACGCCCGTGGCGGTGGGGGCCCATCGGTGCGCAGCGTGCGTTCGGGCAGGTCGGCCTCGGCCAGCGCCTGCCCGCGAGCGACGGCGGCGACCCACTGGCGGCCGCTGCGGGCAATGGCCCGGTGGTTCGTCGGTAGCTCGCTCGGGGTCTTCGGGTGCGCCTTGGCAATGTCGACGAGGCTGGCGTCGGGCAGCACCCGCCCGGGCGAGGTGTCGCGCTGCTGGGCGATCCGGTCCCGCTCGAACCACAGCTCGCGGAGGATCGCCAGGTCGCGGCGGGTGCGCAAGGTGTTCATACCCGATGTACGTCGCCACGGGTCCGGCCGCTCGATCGGCGCCCATGTCGTCAGAGCGGTGAACTCCTGGCGAGCCCACTCGTCCTTGCCCTGCAGGGCCAGGTCGACCCCCATCAGGTTGCGCAGGTCGACGAGCACCTCGACGTCGAGCGCGGCATACCGCAACCACGGCTCGGGCAGCGGCCGGGTCGACCAGTCGACCGCCGAGTGCTCCTTGGCCAGCGCCAGCCCGAGGTAGTGCTCGACGACCGCGGCGAGCCCGACCCGGGGCAGACCCAGGAGTCGGGCGGCGAGTTCGGTGTCGAAGAGCTGGGTGGGCCGCAGTCCGACCTCGGCGAGGCAGGGTAGGTCCTGGGTCGCCGCGTGCAGGATCCACTCCGCATGGCCGATGGCCTCGTCGAGGGGAGACAGGTCGGGGCAGGCGGCCGGATCGACCAGCCACGTGCCGGAGCCCTCCCGACGGAGCTGGACGAGGTAGGCCTTCTGGCCGTAGCGGTGGCCCGAAGCCCGCTCGGCATCCATCCCCACCGGCCCGACCCCGGCGGCGACGGCGCGCGCGGCGGCGGCGAGGCCGCGCTCGGTGTCGACGACGTCGGGAACGCCGTCGGCGGGGACGTCGAGCGGCACCGGGGCCGGGCCGGGCGGCTCCGTCGGCGCTTCAGGTGGCGGCTGCTCGTCACTCATTCAGCGACGCTGGCCCGGCAACGCGATGACGCCTTCGGGCAGCGGTGGCAGGCCGGCGATGGTGCACAGGACGTCGGACCAGGCGATGAGGTGGTCCCCCATCGAGCCCCGGATCGGCGTCCACGAGGCGCGAACCTCCATCTCCACGGTCGGTGCCCGGTCGGCCAGCCCCGCGTAACTCTGTGAGACGACCCGGGTGACCGTGCCGGCCTCGGCGGTGTAGCGGATGCTGTGCGAGTCCAGTGCGTCGATGAGCCAGGCCCAGCCGACGTCACCCAGCATCGGGTCGGTCGCCATCTCCGGCTCGAGCTCGGCCCGGGCGAAGGTCACCGCCCGCCACTCGCCGGCCCACGGCTCCGGACAGGAGGGATCGTGCAGCAGGACGAAACGGCCGGACGCGAGCTCGTCTTCCTCCCCACCTTCGGTGTGGCCCCTGGCCGCCGCGGTGATG
>JBDTBX010000329.1:0-5265 GCA_039923915.1 Nostocoides sp.
CTCGGGTTCTCCTTGGTGTCGCAGCAGAAGATCAAGGTGGGCTCGCGGTTCGCGGCTCGCGTGGACTTCCTCGTGGAGGGGCTGGTCGTCGTGGAGTTCGATGGGCTCGTGAAGTACGAGGGTGCCCAAGGCCGTGCCGCGCTGGCGGCCGAGAAGGCTCGCGAGTCCCAACTGGTCGACCTCGGGTTCGAGGTGGTCCGGGTGGTGTGGTCCGAACTCGACGACCCAGCCGAGTTGGCGCGGCGGGTCCGCAAGGCGCTCAAGCGTGCCCGGGAGCGGGCGGCGGCTGCGGCCTGAGCCGGGTCCGTCCGGCTGGCCCCACGGCCGAGCGCTGCCCGTCGACCGGGCGAGGCATGACGGAGAAATGCGCTTCGGCTGGAGAGATGTCTCCGGCCAAAGCGCATTTCTGCCTCACGAAGAGGCTCGCTCGCGGCGGTGCCGGTGACCGGCATACTGACGCCGTGGCCAAGCACGTACACGACCCGAGCGAGCGGGCCAGCCGCGCGAGTGCGCGGCTGATCGCCGGGACGCGTCGCGCGGTTCGCCCGAGTGGGCCACCGACCGACGAGATCCCGGTATGGACGCCCCCGGACGGCGTCGACACCGTGACGGCACGCGCCGTGATCGACCTGGCCATGCGGGCGGGCGTCGCGATGCTGGCGACGGGCGCGGGGGCCGCCGACGTCAACTCGACCGTGCTGCTCCTCACCCGCGCGTACGGCCTGCGCTCCGTCCACGTGGACGTGACCTACACCTCGATCGGGGTGTCGCACCACCGCGGCCCGGACGCCGACCCGGTGACCGTTCTGCGCGCCGTGGTGACGCGGACCCAGGACTACACGCGCCTCGAACGTCTCCGGAACCTCGTCCTGTCCCTGGTGGCCGACCCCATCGACGTGCACGAGGCGAAGATCCGCTTCGACGCGATCGTCTCCGCGCCGCACCCCTACCGCCGGTGGGTGGTCACCCTCGCCAGTGCCCTGCTCACGGCGGCCGTGGCGGTCCTCATCGGCGGCGGCTGGCTCGTGACCATCGTCAGCTTCGTCAGTGCGGTGCTCATCGACCGGACCCAGCACGCCCTCTCCAAGGTGGGGGTGGCGCCGTTCTTCTCCCAGGTCGTCGCCGCGGCGATTCCCTCGCTCGGCGCCACGGCCGTCGTCTACGCCGGCCTCAAGGGGTCGACGATCGCCGGCCAGGCGTCGCCGTCACTCGTGGTCGCGTCCGGCATCGTCCTGCTCCTCTCGGGGCTCTCGGTCGTCGGCGCCGCCGAGGACGCGCTCGGCGGCTACTACGTCACCGCCGGGGCCCGCGCCTTCGAGGTCGTCGTCCAGACCATGGGCATCGCCATCGGCGTCACCCTCGTCCTCACCATCGGGAACCGGACCGGCCTCTACATCGCCGTCAGCTCGGCTGCCAGCTTCACCTCACGCAACCTGCTGGTCCAACTCGCTTGTGCCGCGGTCATTTCGGCCATGTTCGCCATCTCGGCGTATGCCGTGGGGCGGGCCACGCTGATGAGCGCAGTCATGGGGGCGGTCGGGTGGTGGATCTCCTCGACGCTCCAGATCCACGACATCGGGGCCGCATCGTCAGGGGCTGCCGCGGCGGCACTCATCGGCTTCCTGTCCCGCCTGTGGGCGAGGCGACTGCGGATGTCGGCGCTCGCCGTCACGGTGGCGTCGATCGTCCCGCTGCTGCCGGGTCTGACGGTCTACCAGGGCATCAGCCAGATCATTGCCGAGCCGGGGGCGGTCGGCCTTGGCAAGGGACTCCCGTCGTTGGCCGGCGCCGCAGGGATCGGCCTCGGCCTGGCCGCCGGGGTGTCGCTCGGCACCTATCTGGCCAGGGTCCTGTCGGCCTGGCGGCACGGCACGCGCCTGACCCCAGCCCCTGGCACCGCCCGATCCACCAGGCCTCGAGACCCGACCTGACTGGCTCAGCTGCGGCGTCGCTCAGGAGAGGTGACGTGAGGAACGGCACGCCGCGCGCGGCATACGGAATCGTCATTGCTCGGGCACGATGAGGACCGATCCGTATGCCGTCAAAGGAGTCCGTGATGCAGTTCGGCCGCAGTTATGAGGAGTTCGACGTCGGGGCGACGTACAAGCACTGGCCCGGCAAGACGGTGACGGAGTACGACGACCACCTGTTCTGCCTGCTGACGATGAACCACCACCCGCTGCACCTCGACAGCCACTACGCGCAGGAGACAACGCAGTTCGGCAAGAACGTGGTCGTCGGCAACTACGTCTACTCGATCCTGCTCGGCATGTCGGTCCCCGACGTCAGCGGCAAGGCGATCGCCAACCTCGAGGTCGAGTCGCTGCGGCACGTCGCGCCCACCTTCCACGGAGACACCCTCTATGGCGAGACGACCGTTCTGGACAAGTGGGAGTCGACGAGCAAGGACGACCGGGGCATCGTCCACGTCGAGACGATCGGCTACAACCAGGACGGCACGGTGGTGTGCATCTTCCGGCGCAAGGTGATGGTGCCCAAGGACACCTACCTGGAGGCGCGGGGCGGCGAGCAGCCCGGACGGCCAGTGCCGCAGCCGGACAAGAACTGGCCGGGTTCGCCGACCGATTGAACGCCCGAGCGAGGGGCCGGCAGACGGATCCGCTCACCACCCCCACGTGTCGAGGCGTCCGCCAGGTTTCGGCCCGTCCGGGCAGACCCTAGGCTGGGCTTGGCCATGATCGACCTCCACGCGCACTCGAATGCCAGCGACGGCACGCTGTCCCCGACCGGCGTTCTCGCCGCGGCGCGAGATGCGGGCCTGACGACGATCGCGCTGACCGACCACGACACGACAGCCGGGTGGGACGAGGCGGTCACGGCGAGCGCGGCATACGGCGTCGCCCTCGTCCGCGGGATCGAGATCTCGTGCAGCCACCGGGGGACGAGCATCCACCTACTCGGCTACCTGCCCGACCCGACCAACACCGCTCTGGCTGACGAGCTCGAGCACGCCCGCAACAGCCGGGCCACCCGGTTGCAACGGATGGTCGAGCGGATGGCCGCCGCCGGCATACCCATCTCGTATGCCGACGTGCTGGGTCAGGTGGAGGGGCCTGACACGACGCTGGGTCGCCCGCACATCGCCGACGCGCTTGTGGCCAAAGGCGTTGTACCGAATCGAGATTCGGCATTCGCGGACTACCTCGGCGACGGCAGCCCCTACTTCGTGTCGCATTATGCGCCTGATCCGGTGACGGCGGTTCGGCTGGTCCGGCGCGCCGGGGGAGTGCCGGTCATGGCGCACCCGTTCGCGTCCGCTCGGGGCCGGGTGGTTGCCGATTCGGTCATCGCCTCCATGGCGGCGGCCGGGCTCGGTGGGCTCGAGGTCGAGCACCGCGACCACACGGCGGAGCAGCGGGCCCACGGACACGACCTGGCTGGGGAGCTCGGGCTGTTCACCACGGGGTCCAGCGACTTCCACGGCGAGGGCAAGATGAACCGGCTCGGCGAGCACACGACGTCTCCCGAGGTGCTGGCGCAGATCGAGGCCGAGGCTGCTGGCTGCATACGCGTGGTTCGGCCCTGACCGCCGTTTCGCCGGCCAGACCTTCGTGTCGGCGTGAGCCACGCTCCTCGTCGCGGTGCGCATCATGATGCGCTGAGCTTCGCATCACGATGCTATTCTTCAGAGATGAGGACGACGATCACCGTGGCCGATGATGTCTCGGCCGAGATGGAACGACTCCGTCGCGAGCAGGGGCTCGGACCGAGCGAGGCGCTGAATCTCTTGGCGCGCCGCGGGATGGCGCGCGGTGTCGGCGAGTCGGTGGCGTCCTACGTCCATACCTCCGAGCCCCTGGGCCTCAAGGTGGACGTGAGCGACATCGGCACGGTGCTCGACCTCCTCGACGCGGACCGACCCGGGTGATCGTTGACGCGAACATCCTCTTGTATGCCGTGGACGCGACTTCCCCTTATCACGAGCGTGCCGCGGCGTGGCTCACCGACCGACTCAACGGGAAAGAGCGGGTCGGCCTCCCCTGGCAGTCCCTGGGCGCATTCCAACGGATCGCGACGCATCCGCGCATTGCCTCGTCACCGTTGACCGCGGCACGAGCGCAGGACCACGTCGACGCGTGGCTGGCCGCGACCTCGGCCTGGGTGCCGCCGGCGACGGAGCGGACCGCCCGGATCTATGCGGATCTCGCCAGGCGCCATCACGTGACGGGCAACCTGGTCCCTGACGCCCAACTCGCCGCCATCGCGATCGAGAACGGCGTCGCCGTCGTCTCGGCCGACAGCGACTTTGCCCGCTTCCCCGAGATTCGCTGGATCAATCCCCTGACGGCCTGAGATCCCCCTCGGCGGCGCTCGGCCGGCGGGCGTCAGAGGTCGGCCAGCTCGGCGGGGTCGAGGTATGGGGGTTCGGACCGGAAGAGCTGGACGAGGTGGTCGTACCGGAGCTGTTCGTCGGGGTGCAAGGGTCGGCCCTCGCCGACGTGGTGCTGCCAGCGGGCCGGGGCCGACTCTTCGTCGTCGTGATGGTGGTCGGCGTCCGGAGGTGGCGGCCTGGTGCCGATCCCGGTGATCGGTGGAGCCTGCGTCTGATGAGCCTGTCCGGTCGGGGTGCGGACGGTCATCGTGTGCGGGCCGTGTCCGATCAGGCCGTCGGTGGCGGTGGTGGAGCCGCCGTCGGCGGCCGCGGTTGCGTGGTCGACGTCCCGGCCGGCCGGACGGTGACCCGCCGCGCCTTGGTGGCGCGCTCCTTGGCTCGGATCACGGCGGCAGCGTCGAGCTCGGCCCCCACCCGGTCGGCCGCCTTCCTCGCTTGGCGGGCAGACAGCCTGGGCAGTTCGGGCGCCAGCCGCGCATCGGCCAGCGCCGTCCGGGAGCGCCAGCGTGGCGGTCCGGGCACAGTCGGCCATCGCGGTCTCCTCATTGAGCCGGCCCAGCGTGAGCAGCGCCATCGTCTCGGGCAGCCCGGCGCCCAACGCCTTGGCCAGACCCACGTGCAGGTCCCCGCGCGAAGGATTCTCCCGCCGGGCCAGAGCCACCTCGGACCGATCCGAGGACGCCGCTCGTCGTGCCAGTCGCTCGGCCCGAGCTCGCTTGAACGCCCGCCATCACCGGCGCGGCCGCGGCGACTGCCGCTTCAGCCCAGGGCGTCGAGGATCGCTGGCACGACTTCGTGCATGTCGCCGATCACGGCATACGTCGCCTTGGTGACCATCGGGGCGTCCGGGTCGGTGTTGATCGCGATGATCGTCTTGGACGACGCGCAGCCCGCCCAGTGCTGGATGGCAC
>JBDTBX010000330.1:0-5246 GCA_039923915.1 Nostocoides sp.
CTCCAGCGACGGCGGCGCCCTCGTGCGCGTCATCGCCGGTGACGTCGCCGGCCACGCCGGGCCGGGCTCCACGCACACGCCGATGACGATGATCCACGCGACGATCAGCCCGGGGCAGGAGCTCGAGCTGCCGTGGCGCACCGACTTCAACGCCCTCGTCTACGTCATGAGCGGCAGCGGTTTCGTGGGCCCGCAACGGACGTCGATCGGGGCTGGGCAGCTGGCTGTCCTCGGCGCCGGTGACGCCCTCCGGGTGGCCGCAGCTGTCAGCCAGGACTTGCTCGCGCAGGACGGACTCGAGGTCGTCATCCTCGGTGGCAAGCCGATCCGCGAACCGATCGCGTGGGCAGGGCCGTTCGTCATGAACACCAAGGCCGAGCTCGCCCAGGCCTACGAGGACTATCAGGCCGGCCGGCTCGGGGTGCCCGCCGACGACACCCACGGCAGCCAGGGCGGGCTCACTCCCGACGCCTGACCGCGGACCACGTGTGTCGGCGCGGGTGTCGAGGTCGGCGGCCCCGGTGCTTCGGGGCGGCTCCGCCCCGGCGTGATCCGTCCGGTGAATCCTCACCGAGTCGTTGCTTGGCCTGGGTCACACCCGTGACTGACGCGGCGATGGGATCCCCTAGTCTGGCACCACGTGCGGGCCTCGCCACGTCCCCTTGGCGACGTCCGCACGACCATGCTTGCCCCACGGAAGAGGAGTGCCGATGCGGATCGGTGTGCCGCGCGAGTCCCGCGCCGGGGAGACCCGCGTAGCGGCCACGCCCAAGACCGTCGAGCAGCTGACCGGCCTCGGGTATGCCGTGTCCGTCGAGTCTGGCGCGGGGCGGCGCTCGTCCTACCCCGACGAGGCGTATGCCGCGGCCGGAGCCACCGTGGCCGCCGACGTCTGGGGGGCCGACCTCCTCCTCAAGATCAACGCGCCGTCGACCGAGGAGATCGCCCGACTGCACCCCGACCAGTACCTCGTCTCCCTCCTCGCTCCTGCCCTCAACCCGGACCTCGTCTCGGAGCTGGCGGCGGCCGGAGTGACCGCGCTGGCCATGGACGCGGTCCCGCGCATCTCCCGGGCCCAGTCGCTGGACGTGCTGTCCTCGATGGCCAACATCGGCGGGTACCGCGCCATCATCGAGGCGGCCGGTGAGTTCGGCTCGTTCTTCACCGGTCAGGTGACCGCGGCCGGCAAGGTCCCGCCGGCCAAGGTCCTCGTCGTCGGTGCCGGGGTGGCCGGGCTCGCTGCCATCGGGACGGCCGGCAGCCTCGGCGCCATCGTCCGGGCCTTCGACGCCCGCAGCGAGGTCGCCGAGCAGGTCGAGTCGATGGGCGCCGAGTTCCTCCGGATCGACGTCGAGGACACCGGCCCGTCGGCTGACGGCTACGCCAAGGAGACCGGCGAGGACTTCAACCGCAAGGCCGCCGAGCTGTATGCCGAGCAGTCCAAGGACGCCGACATAATCGTCACCACCGCGCTCATCCCCGGTCGTCCGGCTCCCCGCCTGATCACCGAGGAGATGGTCGCTTCGATGAAACCCGGGTCGGTCATCGTCGACATGGCCGCCGCCAACGGTGGCAACGTGGCCGGCTCGCGGCCCGACGAGCTCGTCGTCACGCCCGGTGGCGTCAAGATCATCGGCTACACCGACCTGCCTGGCCGGCTCCCGACCCAGGCCTCCCAGCTCTTCTCGACCAACCTGGTCAACCTGCTCAAGCTGCTCACGCCGGCCAAGGACGGTCAGGTGGTGCTCGACCTCGACGACGTCGTCCAGCGGGGGATGACCGTGTGCCGGTCCGGTGAGACCCTGTGGCCGCCACCTGCGGTGCAGGTCTCGGCCGCACCGATTGCCGCACCCGTGGCAGCCGTGGCGATCAGGGAGCCCAAGGCGGCCGACCCCCGCCGCCGCTACTACGGCATGGCGCTCGCCGCCGTGGTCTTCGCCTTGGTCGCCTCAGTGTCGCCTACCGTGTTCCTCGGCCACTTCACCGTCTTCGCGCTCGCGGTCATTGTCGGCTACTACGTCATCTCCAACGTCGCCCACGCCCTGCACACGCCGCTCATGTCCGAGACGAACGCCATCTCCGGCATCATCGTCGTCGGCGCATTGCTCCAGGTGGGCAACAACAACTGGCTCGTCTCGGCCCTGGCCTTCTTCGGGATCGTCGTGGCCAGCATCAACATCTTCGGCGGGTTCGCCGTGACCGGTCGGATGCTCCAGATGTTCCGGAAGGACTGACGCGCGGTGCTCACGTCACTGGTGCAGGCGGCATACATCATCGCCGCGGTGCTCTTTGTCATGAGCCTCGCCGGGCTCTCCAAGCACGAGTCGGCCCGGGCCGGCAACGCCTTCGGGATCGTCGGCATGGTCATCGCACTCGTCGCGACCTTCGTTGCAGCACTGCGGAACTCATCCATCGACGCCCTTGGGACGATCGCCCTCATCGCCATCGCCATGGCGATCGGCGGGTCGATCGGGATCTGGCTGGCACGACGCGTCGCGATGACCGGTATGCCGGAGCTCGTCGCCATGCTGCACAGCTTCGTCGGCCTGGCTGCCGTGATCGTGGGCTTCAACTCGCACCTGTCGACCGGCGAGCTGAGCGGGGCGCTGGAGAACATCCACGAGGTCGAGGTCTTCCTCGGGGTCTTCATCGGTGCCGTGACCCTCACCGGGTCGATCGTCGCCTTCCTCAAGTTGAGTGCACGGGTCAAGTCCACGCCGCTCACGCTGCCCAACCGGCACCTGATCAACCTCCTCGTCATCCTCGTCTCGGCCGCGCTGCTCGTCCTCTACGTCCTCACCGGGTCGATCTGGCCGCTGCTCGTCATGACCGTGCTGGCACTGCTCCTCGGTCTGCACCTCGTCGCGTCGATCGGCGGCGGCGACATGCCGGTCGTCGTGTCGATGCTCAACTCGTACTCCGGCTGGGCGGCGGCCGCGGCGGGCTTCATGCTCGGCAACGACCTGCTCATCATCACCGGTGCCCTCGTCGGGTCCTCCGGAGCGATCCTGTCCTACATCATGTGCCAGGCGATGAACCGGTCGTTCATCTCGGTCATCGCCGGCGGGTTCGGGACCGACGGGCAGGTGACGGGGGAGGCCAAGGACTACGGCGAGCACCGTGAGACCAACGCTGTTGACGTCGCCGGGCTGCTCAAGGAGGCCTCCTCGGTCATCATCGCGCCGGGCTACGGGATGGCGGTGGCCCAGGCCCAGTACCCCGTCGCCGACCTGACCCGCAAGCTGCGCGATCGCGGCATCCGGGTCCGCTTCGCCATCCATCCCGTCGCCGGTCGCCTGCCCGGGCACATGAACGTCCTGCTCGCCGAGGCCAAGGTCCCCTACGACATCGTCGAGGAGCTTGAGGAGATCAACGATGACTTCTCCTCGACCGACGTCGTCCTCGTGATCGGCGCCAACGACACGGTCAACCCGGCCGCGATCGACGAGCCCGGATCGCCCATCGCCGGCATGCCGGTCCTCCACGTCTGGGAGGCGCACGACGTCGTCGTCTTCAAGCGGTCGATGGCGACCGGTTATGCGGGCGTGCAGAACCCGCTGTTCTTCAAGGACAACTCGGCCATGCTCTTCGGCGACGCCAAGGACCGGGTCGAGGACATCATCAGGGCCCTCTGACCTCGCCGCGCCCTCACACCGGCAGCCCAGGACGTCAGGGGCGTCGGCGCCGTTCCGGCCGGGGTCGCTGGGTGATGGGGATCGGCCCGGTGTCCTCCTCGCCGATGCGCAGCCGATGCCGGTCGGCGGACCGGTAGATCGTGATGCCCCCCGTGTCCGGGTCGGCCGTGGCGGTGGCCGGGCTGGAGCGGTAGCCGGCCGGCGGCACGTCGGTCGGATCAACCGGCTCGTATGCCGGGTCGTCCTCGAACGGGGTCAGGTAGCCACCCGAGCCCCCGTGCAGGTGCGGGGTGTCGCTGCCGCCGGTTCCGCTCGAGGGGCCGGTGCCCCCCGAAGGCTCGCCGCCGCCGCCGGACGAGCCGGGCCCACTGGACGGACCGGGGCCGTCGTCGCGGCCGGTGCCTCGGCCACGGCCCTTACGCAGCAACGGCTTCCAGCGACCCGGATCACCGTCGCGATCGCGAGGCCGCTCCCCGAACAGGGTGGCCTTCAGCGCGTCGGTGCCCTCCGGGTACGGGATGAAGTTGAGGTCGTGGAGCGCCTGGTCCTGTCCGGCGCTCTCGATGATGATCAGGCCGTAGCGGAACAACCGGCCCGCCACGTTGCGGCGATAGGTCACATCGGTGACCTTGGAGAGCCGCATCATGGGGACGGTTCGGGTGAAGATGCCCTCGGTCTGGAAGATGCGCTTCTCCGTGACGACGATCCAGTTGTTGCGCCGTTCGATCTCGCACCAGCCGACCCAGAGCCACATGCCCAACACGATCCAGCCGAGGAAGAAGGTGAGGTCGCTCGGCCTGGAGATGTCGACGATGAGGAACCACCAGACCACCGTCGCGAGCACCGCCCGAGCCACCGGCCGGACAAGGACCATCGGGTGCTGATGCAACTGCACCAGAACGGTTTCGCCGGCCGCCAGTTGTTTGCGGACCTGGGAGGCGACCACGATCTCGCCGGCGCTGGCCACCGGCCGGCCTCAGCGCGACAACAGGGAGTCGAAGAACGTGAAGATGTTGGTGACCCCGTTGCGCAGGATGTCCCAGAGGTTGCCGATGATGTTCGAGGCCTCCGTGGGGGAATGGAGGATCGCGTACAGCATGAAGATCACCAGCAGCCACATGATGATCTTCCTGACGGGTGGCATCGCCTTGTCACCTCTCCTGGACGGTTCCGTGCACACCTCGACTGGCGCACAACTCACGGTCAAGTGTGCCGGGTGTGACTGGTGTGACGACGGAGGCGCGCCGTTCGTGCGTACCGCGAGCAGCCGGCATACGAGATGTCGGGCGACGGTTCAGACGACGCCGTAGAGGCGGTCGCCCGCGTCGCCGAGGCCCGGGACGATATAGCCGACCTCGTTCAGCCTCTCGTCCATCGCACCGGTGACCAGGGTGACCGGCGGGGAGAGGTGGGCGGTCTGCTTCTCCAGGTGGGCGACGCCCTCGGGCGCCGAGAGGAGGGTCACCGCCGTGATGTTGTTGGCGCCGCGCTCGGCGAGGTACTGGATCGCCATGGCGAGCGACCCGCCGGTGGCGAGCATCGGGTCGATGACGTAGACCTGCCGACCGGACAGGTCGTCGGGGAGTCGGTTGGCGTAGGTGATCGCCTCCA
>JBDTBX010000331.1:0-2709 GCA_039923915.1 Nostocoides sp.
CCGGCCGCGAGGAACCCGTTGTAGAGCCCCTGGTTGGCGGCGAGGGCCTTGGTCTGCTGAGCGAACTCGGGCGTGAGCCCGAACGCCGCGCGTCCGCGTGGGCTGGTCCAGAGGAACATCTCCAGAACGAGGATGTACGCGTGCAGCAAGCCGACGAGGCCGGCGAGGGCGAGGGCGACCGAGTGCATGCGGGCAGCCTCCCACGCGCCAATCCGGGGCGGACGTCTGACCAAGAGTCGCCGTTCGACCCCCACCCCTTGCGTCGGCGGCCGAGGAGGGCGACTATGGCCGACTGTGGAACCTACCGCGGCGATCGCCGAAGACAGCCCTGAGCTCAACCCCATCGTCGCCGAGCACTACGGCGCCAAGACCCTGGCCGTCGAGCCAGGCGGGGTCGAGCACATCCCCGACAGCGAGCGGCACGGCAGCGCGGTCAACCTGCTGTGGACGTGGACGTCGCCGAACCTGGAGTTCGCGACCGTCGCCGTGGGCATCATCGGGCCGCTCTTCTTCGGGCTGTCGTTCGGCCAGTCCGTCGGGGCCATCGTCCTTGGCACGGTCCTGGGCTCGGTCACGCACGGTGTCCTGACGAGCTGGGGCCCGCAGCACGGGCTGGCCCAGATGGTCCTGTCCCGCACCGGTTTCGGCTTCCTCGGCAACGCCCTCCCGGCGGGGCTCAACGCGGTCATCGCCGGCATCGGCTGGTTCGCCGTGAACAGCATCAGTGGCGCCCTGGCCCTGCACGCCCTCCTCAGCCTGCCCAACTGGCTGTGCCTGCTTGTCATCGTCGCGGCCCAGCTGACCATCGCCATGCTCGGGTACAACCTCGTGCACGCGTTCGAGCGATACGCGCTGCCGCTGCTGGCCGTCGTCTTCGTCATCGGTGTCTTCTTCGTGTTCGGCAAGGCCGACCTCGGCGCACCCGGCAAGCCGATCCCGGGGGCCTTCCTCATCGAGACGGCCGCTGCCTTCGGCTATGCCTGCGGCTGGAACCCGTATGCCGCGGACTTCGCGCGCTACCTGCCCCGGACCGTCAACGTCCGGCTCGCCGGCGTGTATGCCGGGCTCGGGATCACGGTCTCCTGCGTCCTGCTGGAGTCGGCCGGGGCCGCCATGGTCAGCGCGTCGGGCAAGGCTGCCGCCGTGGACCCGGGCGTCTACACCGGTCTGATGCCGACCTGGCTGGGCAAGCTGACCCTGCTCTGCATCGCGCTCGGAGCGGTCGCGGCCAACGCCCTCAACATCTACTCGGGGGCGATGTCGTTCCTCGCTCTCGGGATCAAGGTGCCGCCGCACCGGGCTCGGGTCGTCGTCGCCAGCGTCTTCGGCGTCCTGGGCTTCATCCTGGCGCTGTTCGGCCTGAAGAACGCGGGTGCTGACTACGAGAACTTCCTGCTCATCATCGCCTACTGGATCGGTCCGTGGCTCGGCGTCGTCCTCACTGACCGCCTGCTGCGCCGCGGCCAGTCGGCAGCCACGATCACCGGCATCGCGGTCGACCGGACGAACACGAACTGGGCCGGCCCGATCGCGATGTTCGGTGGGATGGTGGTGTCGATCCTGCTGTTCTCCAACCAGACGAAGTACGTCGGCGCGATCGTCAAGTCCCATCCGGGCGTCGGTGACATCACCTTCCTCGTCGGGTTCGTTCTCGCGGCTGTCCTGTATGCCGTGCTCGTCAGGGTCCTGCGTCCCACCTGGCCGCCCGCGGGCACGGGGCCCCGGGCCGAGGACCAGGCGGGGCGAAGGGCGTGACCTCGTTCGACCTCGACCTCGACCTGGCCCGGACCTGGCTGGCAACTGCCGTCGAGGAGGCCCGCAACGGCCTCGCCGAGGGTGGAATCCCCATCGGCGCAGCGCTGTTCGCGGCAGACGGCCGGTTGCTAGGGTCCGGTCACAACCGCCGAGTCCAGGATGACGACCCGTCGGTCCACGGGGAGACCGACGCCTTCCGCCGCGCAGGGCGCCAGCGCAGCTATCGCGGCACGACGATGGTGACCACGCTGTCGCCGTGCTGGTACTGCTCCGGCCTGGTCCGTCAGTTCGGCATTTCCCGGGTCGTCGTCGGTGAGGCGACGACGTTCCACGGCGGCCATGACTGGCTCGCGGAGAACGGTGTCGAGATCGTCGTCCTCGACGACGCGGAGTGCATCGCGCTGATGACCGACTTCATCACGGCCCACCCGAACCTGTGGCACGAGGACATCGGCGAGGAGGACTGACATGGGTCATGTGCCCGTCATCGACCTGACTCCGTGGTTCACCGGCTCCGACGCCGACCGGGCCGAGGTTGCCGCCGCGGTCGATGACGCCCTGCAAGAGGTGGGCTTCATGCTCGTGACCGGACACGGCATACCGAAATCCCTTGCGGCACAGGTGCGTTCGCAGGCACGGGCGTTCTTCGCCCTCCCCGACGACCTCAAGCGTTCGTATGCCGCGACGCCCGCCGGCCGCGGTTGGCTGCCACCTGGCGTGGAGGCCAACGCCTACTCCGAGGGCACCGAGACGCCGCCGGACCTGAAGGAGTCCTACTCGGTAGGTGCTGACTCCCGCACGGCACCGCTGGACGGCTACTGGTTCCGCGACAACGTCTGGCCGGCCGAGGTGCCCGACCACGAGACGGTCATGAACGACTACCTCGCCCGGTCGCGGGCGCTGGCCGACGAGCTGCTCCAGATCTGCGCTGCGGCGCTGGGCCAGCCGGACGAC
>JBDTBX010000332.1:0-3747 GCA_039923915.1 Nostocoides sp.
GCGGCGACCCAGGGTGTGCGGGCAGGGCTTGGCTCAGAAGCGGTCGGGGGATGACGAGCGATGTGCGGTGACTCCGGAGCACCCTGCCGGCCCGACTTCTGGCGGGTCGGGCGACCTCAGGACACCACTGTCCTACCCTCAGAGTATGTCCCGCGTCGTGCAGAGGGCTTGGGTGATCGTCCTCGTCGGCGCCGCCTACTACCTCGGTGCGCGTCTGGGGCTTGGCCTGTCCCTCGTCGGCAACAACGTCACCCCACTGTGGCCGCCCACCGGCATCGCCGTGGCGGCCTTCGTGCTCTTCGGCCGCTCGAGCTGGCCCGGCGTCGCCATCGCGGCGCTGGCCGTCAACCTGCCCATCAGTTCCGGGCCGTTCGCGGCGGCGGCCACGGCCGTCGGCAACACCGCGGCCCCCCTGCTCGCCGCGACCCTCCTGAAGCGGGTCGGCTTCCGGTGGCGGCTCGATCGCCAGCGGGACGCGTTGGCCATCGTCTTCCTCGCCGCCCTCGCGAGCATGCTGGTCAGCGCCGTCGTCGGCGCCGGCACCCTCGTCGTCTCCGGGGCCCTCCCCACCTCCGACCAGCTCCGGGCCGGGGCCGTCTGGTGGACCGGCGACGCCATGGGCGTCCTGGCGGTGGCGCCCTTCCTGCTCAGCCTGCCCCTCTACCGGGAACGCCCCGGCTGGCCGCTGGCCCGCTGGCTCGAGGCCGGCGCGATCCTCGTGGTCACCGGGGCGGTGGTGGGCGTGGGCTCGTTCTCCACGGAGCCCGTCCTCTTCCTCACCCTGCCCGTCCTTGGCTGGGCAGCCTGGCGGCTGCAGCTCCGCGGGGCGGCTCCGGCCGCCCTGCTGGCCTCGGTCGTGGCCACCTGGGCGGCCGCTCACGGACGAGGTCCGTATGCCGGTCACACGCTCGTCGAGCAAATGGTCACCCTCCAGGCCTTCAACGCGTGCGTGGCCCTCACCTCCTTCGTCCTCGCCGCGATGGTGAGCGACCGGATCCGGGTGGCCCGGGCCCTTCAGGAGGCGGCCGGCGACCTCGAGGTGCGGGTCCTGGAGCGCACCCGGGAGCTGTCCACGGCCAACGCGCGCCTCGTGACCGAGATCAGGGACCGGACCGATGCTCAGGAGCAGCTGACCCAGGAGGAGGCCCGGGCCCAGCGCGAGCAACAGATCGCGACGACCCTGCAGCGCAGCCTGCTGCCGGACAGCCTCCCGGACATCCCCCGCCTCGCCCTGGCCTCCCGCTACGTGCCGGCCACGACCGACGTCCAGGTCGGCGGCGACTGGTACGACGTCGTGCGTCTGCCCGGCGGGCTGGTCGGGCTCGCCATCGGTGACGTCGCCGGTCATGGGCTCCAGGCGGCCGCGACGATGGCCCAGGTCCGGATGGCGGTGCGCGCCTATGCCCTGCAGGACCCCGCGCCGATATCGGTCATGACCGGCGTCCACCGGCTCGTCGCCCAGCTGGCGCTCCCCGAGATGGTCACGGCCATGTACCTCCTCTTCGACCCGGCCACCCGACGGCTGCGCTTCACCAACGCCGGTCACCCGCCGGCCCTCGTCGTCGCAGACGGGCGGGGCTGCTATCTCCACGGTGCCCTGACGGCGCCGCTCGGCGTGGTCGGCGATCCCGGTTTCACCGAGGCCGAGCACGAGCTCTCACCTGGCGCAACCCTGCTGCTCTACACCGACGGGCTGATCGAGCGGCGGGGTGTGTCACTGCGCGTCGGGCTCGAGCGCCTGCACTCCACCGCCCTGGCTGTGGGCACCGACGACGTCGAGGTGCTCTGTGACCAGATCCTGGCCACCCTCACCGATGAGCACCACGTCGCCGACGACATCGCCCTTCTGGTCATGCGCGCCCAGGCCGTCGCCGGCCAGCCGCTGACCCTGAACGCGCCTGCCGAGGCCCGGGTCCTCGTCGACGTGCGGCAGGCGATGCGACGCTGGCTGCGGGCCGAGGGCGTCCCGTCCGACGTCGAGGAGGAGATCCTCCTGGCCTGCGGGGAGGCCTGCTCCAACGTCGTCCAGCACGCCTACCGGGCAGCCGCCGGGGAGCTGGAGGTGTTCGCCCACCGGATGGAGGACGCCATCGAGGTCACCGTCCGCGACGCCGGGCAGTGGCGGCCGGCCGCCGATCGGGGCGGCGGCTGGGGGATGCAGCTCATGCGGTCGCTGATGGAGTCTGTCGAGGTGGAGCAGAGCGGTCAGGGGACGGTGGTCAGGATGCGCCACGCCCTGTCCTCGAAGGGAGAACGATGACACCCCTCGGCTCCGTCGTCGCCAGTGACATCGCGGGTGCGCGCCTTGTGAGGTTGTCCGGCGAGATCGACCTCTCCAACGCCTCGGAGGTTCTCGAGCTGATCGGGGCCCAGGTTCCGCACGACGCCGACCTCGTCGTCCTCGACCTGAGCCGGACCTCCTACCTGGACAGCACCGGGGTCGCCATGGTCTTCCACCTCGCCCACCGACTGCGCACCCGCCGCCAGGAACTGCACCTTGTCGTGCCTCTCGAGTCACCCATTCGCGCCGTCCTCGAACTGACCAACGTCCACCGCGTCGTCGCCGTGCGGGAGACGGTCGAGGCCGCGATCCGCTCCTGAGCCTCAGCCGGTGCCCGCCAGGAGATCGTCGGCGATGTCGTATGCCGGTCCGCTCCGCACCCGCCCGTGGCCGGTCCCCGCCCACAGGTGGACGAGGTCGGCCTGCCCGCTGGCCTTGCCGAAGGCCCGCAACGGAGCTGTCACATGGTGGACCTGGGGGTAGGCCGCCGGTGCTCCGTCGGAGTGGAGGTCGGTCCACGAGGTGCGCAGCGCCCGGCCGGAACGGCCGGTGAAGGTCCGGGTGACCACGGTGTCCGCGCGAACAGTCAGGGCGTGCCGGTGCACGTCGGCCGTCCCGGCCTCGTCGGCCCGCAGGAACGCGGTGCCGCAGGCAACGGCGTCCGCTCCGGTCGAGAGCAAGGACTGCACGTCCTGCGCAGACATCGCGCCGCCCGCCGCGACGAGGTGAGTTCCCTTGGCCCGCAACACTTTCACGGCGTTGACGAGGTCGCGGGTCGGTAGCCCGCGCCGGTTGTCGACCGGACCGCCCCGGTGACCCCCGGCCTCCCAGCCCTGGGCCACGATCCCGTCCGCCCCGATCTCGGTCGCCCACTCGACCTCGCCCGGGTCGTTGACGGTCACCCACACCTCGACGCCGGCCCGCTGCAGTCGGCCGACGTCGTCGAGCGAGGGCCAGCCGAAGGCGAACGAGACCACGCTGGGACGGGCCTCGATGAGCAGGTCGAGCTTCGCGGCATACGCGTCGTCGTCCCAGCGCGGCGACCCGAGCGCGATGCCGGCGAGCTCGGCCATCGGCGCGAGTCGTGCCGCGTGGTCGCGAGCCGCCTGCATGAGCACAGGGCTGTCGGAGGATGGCACGTAAACGTTGACACCAAAAGGTTCTGGGCTCACGGCGCGCAGTGAGTCGATCCGTGAGGACAGGTCCTCGATGCTGAGATAGCCCGCCGCGAGGAACCCGAAGCCGCCGGCCCGCGCGACCTCGGCGACGAGCGGCAGCGTGGTCGGCCCGCCGGCCATCGGGGCCAGCACCACGCAGGACCGGGGGGTGGTCATCGCGACGGGTGCACGTCGCGGCCGAGCCGGCGCCGCTCCGGCACGTCCATGGCCTCGCACAGGGCCAGCCAGACCGCGCGCGGCGGGACGCCGGCGGCGAGGGCCGCGTCGGCGGTCCGGCCGTCGAGGGTG
>JBDTBX010000333.1:0-3315 GCA_039923915.1 Nostocoides sp.
CACCTCTCGACAGTCCGTATGCCGCGCGGTCCACGCTGGGCGCATGGACACCGCTGGGCGCCTGGATACCCGGTCTGACTGGCGGCGGTCGGGGGAGGGCCACCCGGCCGATGGAGCACCGGGTTACCGCACTGGATACCCGACCGGATGTGCTCTGGCCACGACAACTTTGGCGAGGTAACCAGGCGGGTATCCGGACAGACGGCGCCGGCCACGCCACCAGCCCGTCACTCGCCGATCGGTACTGACCCGTGCTGGGCCGGCCTGACCGGTGCTGGCCGCCGTCCGGTTCAGCGGGCCGTGACCCGCCGGGCTCGGTAGGCGGCCACGTTCTCGCGGTTGCCGCAGATCGCGTCGCAGAACCGCTTCGAGCGGTTGCGGGACAGGTCGACGAACACGTCATCGCAGTCCTCGCGCGCGCACACCTTGAGTCGGTCGCGCTCACCGGTCCGCAGGAGGTCGACGAACGCCATCGCGGCCTCGACCGCCATCCGGGTCGGGAGCGGCGCATCGGGCGGGGTGGCGTGGATGTGCCATCCGAAGCCGTCATGGTCCACGACCTGGGGACGCGCGTCGCCTTCCCGGAGGAGGTCGTTGACCAGCTCAACGAGCGCTGATTCGTCCATCTCCCACGCCCGGCGCAGCCGAGGCCGGAGGGCGCGGACACCGTCCAGCTCGGCCGACGTGCCGGTCCGGCGCCCGCTCCAGGTCCAGGTATCGAGGAACCGGCCGAGCTCGGCCACGGTCCCCAGCTCCTCGGCCTGCCCCTCGCCAGGAAGGGTGCCGGGCATGGTGTTGACCAGCGCTGCCGCGCCCTGGAGCGCGAGCTCGGTGTCATGGGCAAAGATGATGTTGACTCCTGACAGGTGAAACCTCTATCGTCATGAGTGTAATCGTTTTTGATCCTGACAGAAGGACTGCCGTGAGCCCCCGCCAGCGCGTCGCCCAGAACCTCGGCCTGCTCGCAGCCCTGCTCTCCGCAGCCACCTTCGCCACCTCCGGCCCGTTCGCCAAGGCCATGCAGGCGGCCGGCTGGTCGTCTGGAGCCACCGTGCTCCTGCGCGTGGGCGGAGCGAGCCTCGTGCTGTTGCCGTCGACGATCTGGACCCTGCGCGGCCGGTGGTACCTCGTCCGGGCGAACCTGCGCGCCATCGCGGCGTACGGCGCCGTTGCGGTCGCCGGCTGCCAGGTCGCCTACTTCTACGCGCTGCAACACCTCGACGTCGGCGTCGCGCTGCTCATGGAGTACACCGGGATCCTGCTCATCGTGGCCGTCGTCGCGATCCGCCGTCGGGCCCTGCCGCCGCGCCTGACCTCCCTAGGGATCGCTGTCTCGCTCGCGGGGCTCGTCTTCGTGCTCGACATCACCGGTCAGAGCCGACCCAGCCCGATCGGCCTGTTCTGGGGCTTCCTGGCGGCGATCGGGCTGGCGACCTACTTCCTCGTCGCCTCGCAGGAGTCCGCGCTCCCGCCCATCGCGCTGGCCGGTCTCGGAATGGGTTTCGGGGCCGTCGTCCTGGCGGTGCTGGGGTTGGCCCGGGTGCTGCCGATGGCCTTCGCCACGACCGACATCTCCCTCGGGGGACACCGGCTGCCGTGGTGGTTCGGGATCGGCGAGCTCGCCCTGGTCGCAGCCGCCGCGGCCTACGTGCTGGGCATCGAGGCGGCCCGCCGGCTCGGGTCGACGGTGGCGTCGTTCGTCGGGCTCACCGAGGTGCTGTTCGCCATCGGCTTGGCCTGGCTGCTCCTCGGCGAGCTGCCAGGACTCGTCCAGTTGATCGGTGGCGCCGTGCTCCTCGTCGGCGTCGTGACGGTCAAGCTGGGTGAGGCCCGCGCCGGTGAGCCCCCGGTCGAGGTGGAGCCGGTTCCCGACCCCGAGCCCGCCCTCGTCGCCGCTCGTCCCTGACCCGCGTGCGGCGTGGCGAATGGTCCATTGCCGCGTGTGACCAGGGTGACTGGTGATACTGGTGGTGGGCCCGGGTGGGCCCGGGAGGCACCACGGAGGTCGCCATGCTCGGTCTGGTTCGCAGCTCTCACATCGCCTCCTTGGCGGCCGTTCCGACACGCAGGGGCGGCGCGCGACACGGCAACGGCATCGTCGACCGGACGCCCACCGACTACCGGGGCCGGCACGCGACGCGCGCGAATCTCTGGGTCTGGCTCACCCACCGCAGGCCGACCCGTCGTACCGATTTCGTCTCCCTGCAACGGATCGCCTAAGATCGAGGGGTTGCCTCGGCGAGGGACGGTGCACGGCCGCACCTCCGTGATCGACGCGGTGGCCTGAGCAGACCTGCTCGGGCTCACGCGCCTCCGTGTCCTGTCCCGCGTCGAGGCCCACGCCCGAGACCCCCCACGCAGCAGGAGCAGAACCAGTGTCTTCCGACAACAACAAGATGGCGGTCGAGCGCCGCACCCAGTTCGGCAAGGGTGCCGCCCGCAAGATCCGCCGCGACGGCAAGATCCCCGCCGTGATGTACGGCCACGGCACCGAGCCGGTCCACATCACCCTCCCCGGCCACGACGCGATGCTGGCGCTCAAGCACGCCAACGCCGTCCTCACCCTGGTCATCGACGGTGACGAGCAGGTGGCGCTCGCCAAGGACGTCCAGCGCGACCCGATCAAGCCGATCATCGAGCACGTCGACCTCGTCGTCATCCGCAAGGGCGAGAAGGTCGTCGTCGACGTCTCCGTGCACCTCGAGGGTGAGTCTGCGCCCGACACGAGCGCCAACCTGGAGAACAACACCTTGGAGGTCCAGGCCCCGGCCACGGACATCCCCGAGTCGATCGTCATCTCCATCGAGGGACTCCGGGCCGGCACCCAGATCCTCGCCGGTCAGGTCACCCTGCCCGCCGGCACCGAGCTGGTCACCGATGCCGACACGCTCGTCGTCAACGTCACCCAGATGATCAGCCAGGAGGCGCTGGACGCCGAGCTCGCCGAGGCCGACGCCGAAGCCGGCATCGAGCACGAGGCACAGTCAGACCCGGCCGAGTCCGCCGATGCCGAGGCACCTGCCGGCGACGCCGAGGCCAAGGCCGACGGCGACGCCTGAGGCCTCACCGCCTCGTCACCTGCTCGACAATGGCGGGTATGCCGCGGGCCTGGCTCCCGCGGCATACCCGCCGTTTCCCGTCCCCGACGTCACGCGAGGAGCCCGCCGTGAGCACCGCGCTCGGACCCTGGCTCGTCGTCGGGCTCGGCAACCCCGGGCAGCGGTATGCCGCGAATCGGCACAACGTGGGGGCGATGGTCGTCGACGAGCTGTCGGCACGAACCAGCTCGCCGCTCAGATCCCACAAGGCGCGCGC
>JBDTBX010000334.1:0-3491 GCA_039923915.1 Nostocoides sp.
GCCTCCTCCTCGGACAACTTCGAGAAGATCGTGCCGCCGCGCAAGCTGAGCCTGGAGCAGTCCCTCGAGTTCTGCCGCGAGGACGAGTGCGTCGAGGTGACCCCCGAGGCCGTCCGCATCCGCAAGGTCGAGCTCGACCAGACCCTCCGGGCGCGCGCCGCCTCGCGGGCCCGCAACGCCTGACCCCCGATCACTCAAGGACCGCTTGACCCATGCCCTTGCGCCCCACCCGTCGAACCACCCGTCCGGCCCTGCTCGCTGCGGCCGCCGCGCTGGTGGTCGCCGGCTGCCAGCCGTACGGTGGCAAGGCGGCCAAGGCCGACCCGTCGATCACCGCCTCGCAGGTCGGCAACACGGCGGGCGGGACCCTCACCGCCTTGGCGCTCGGGCCGGTCACGGCCTGGGATCCGCAGCGGATCGGGTCGCGCGCGGACATGGCGTTCGCCACCCGCACCATCACCCGGACCCTCACCGCCTACCAGCCGTCGGGCACCGTGGGTCAACAATCGAGGCTCGTCGGTGACCTCGCCACCGACATCGGGCACCCGTCCGCCGACCGCAAGACGTGGAGCTTCACCCTCCGCGCGGGCGTCGCCTGGCAGGACGGCTCGCCGGTGACCTGCGAGGACGTCAAGTACGGCGTCTCGCGCACCTTTGCGACCAAGGACATTCTCGGCGGCCCCGCCTATGCCCTCGTCATGCTCGACATCCCCAAGGCGCCCGACGGCACGAGCGTGTATGCCGGTCCGTATGCGACCGGTCCGACGGCCAAGGTCGGTGCCACGGCCTACGACAAGGCGGTCTCGTGCGACGGCCGGACGATCACCTTTCATCTGGCCGCGCCGACGGCCGACTTCGGTGAGGTCGTCACGCTTCCGGCCTTCGCCCCGTACCCGAAGGCGCGCGACAGGGGCAAGGACTCCACGTATGCCGTGTGGTCGACCGGTCCGTACGAACTGCAAGGCGACTGGAACCCGGACACCGGGGGGACGTTCGTGCGGAACCCGGGCTGGAGTCGCGCCTCCGACCAGCTCCGCAGCGCCTACCCGGACACGATCGTCTACCAGGAGGGCGTGGAGACCCAGTCCGTTTTCCAGCGGATCATGGCCGACGGCAACGACGGCAGGGCGGCGATCTCCCTGGAGTCGGCCCCGCCGGCCATGCAGCAGCAGATCGAGGCGTCCGCTCAGCTCCGCGGCCGCTCGATCAACCCCGGGACGGGCCTCGTGGACTACCTCGCGCCCAACCTGAAGAGCGCGACGATGGCCAAGCCCGACGTGCGCACCGCCCTGGCCCTGGCGACCAACCGGGACGCCTACGTGACGGCGCTCGGCGGGGCGACGGCCGCCCTGCCGGCGTTCTCGGTCATCCCACGGGGGTTGACCGCCCACCGAGACGTCGACGCTCTCGTCGGCTCCCCCGCTGGTGACCCGGCCGCGGCCGCCACCTTGTTGACCAAGGCGGGGATGAAGCTCCCCGTCCCGATCACGGTCACCTATCGGTCGACCGACACCTCCGACAAGGCGCTGGCCGCGCTGGCGGCGGGGTGGACCAAGGGCGGCTTCGCCGTGACGCTCAAGCCGGTCCAGGCCGACTACTTCACCCAGATCGCCGACCCCTCGATCGCAGCCGGCACCGACGTCTTCTGGTCCAACTGGGCACCGGAGTGGGCGTCGGCCTCGACGATCCTGCCGCCCCTCTTCGACTCACGGCTCAACCTCACCGCCGCCGGGACGGGCCGGGACTACGGCGCGGTGGCCGATGCCAACGTGAACGCCCGGATGACCGAGCTCGCCTCGGTCGGAGACCGCGCCGACCGCGAGGCGGGTTGGGCGGCCCTCGACCGGACCCTCGCAGGGCAGGGCTACTACATCGCGCTCGCCCAGCGCCGGGCCATGTACCTGGCCGGCTCCGAGGTGCGAAACTTCAGCGCCGACGAGGCCGTCGGCGGCTACGTCGATCTGGCCGGCATCGGTGTCCGATGACGCCGGAGGAGGTCGTGGACGAGGGCCGGTTCCGGCTGGCCATGGGCCGGTTCGCGTCCGGGGTCACGGTCGTCTCCACGCGAGCCGGGGAGCACGATCACGCCATGACGGCCAACGCCGTCAGCTCGGTGTCCGTCGACCCGCTGCTGGTGCTTGTCTGCGTGGAGCGGGAGGCTCGCTTCCACGATGCCGTCGTGGACTCCGGTGTCTTCGGGGTGAGCATCCTGGCCGCCGACCAACGCGCCACGGCCCGATGGCTGGCCACCCGCGGGCGACCCCTGCACGGTCAGCTCGATCGGGTGCCGCACATCAGCGGTCCGCTCACCGGGAGCCCGCTGCTCATCGGTTCGCTCGCCACGATGGAGTGCCGCACGACCGACATCCACCTGGCTGGCGACCACAGCATCGTCGTCGGTGAGGTCGTGTCCGTCGTGCTCTCCGACGCCACCAGCCCGGCCCTGACCTGGTATCGCAGCAGCTACGGCTCGCTGGACTGACCCTGCCCGCCCTCGGTCGGCTGGGTGAGGTACGCGTGCGCCGAGTGGGTGGCAAACCCCATCCGGCGGTAGAGCGTCACGGCAGAAGTCTTGTCGGCCTCGACCTGCAGGTGCACCAGGTGGGTGCCGGCGTCCCTCGCGTATGCCGCCAGCCCGGCGGTGACGTGGCCGGCCAGGCCCCGCCCGCGATAGGCCGGATCGGTCCAGACCGCGCCCAGGCCGGCCCAGCCGGCGCCAATCGTCAATCGGGCCAACGAGATCGGGGTCGTCCCCGCCGCATCGGCATCGCGCAGGCCCAGCTTCGGGGGCAGCCCGCCGCCCGGAGTGATGCTGGCGAAGACCACGGCCGACCCGTCCAGGAGTACTTCCTCTGTCGTCCCCGGCACGGTCGAGCGTGTCCTTCGGTAGGCCGAGAGCCATGCTGCCTCGAGCTCACCGGTCAGGCGGACGGCCGGTCCGCCCGGGTCGGCTGCGGCCACCGTCGCGGAGTCGGCCGTCAGGTTCAGCGTTGTTCCGTCGACCGTGTAACCGCGACCCAAGAGGAGGGTGCCGAGGGGGTCGTCGGACGGGACGAAGCCCTCGGGGCCGGCAACCGCGAAGCGCGCGGGCAGTCCGCGCGCGGCATACCACTGCTCGACGCGGTCGACGGCGGTGCTGAGCGGCAGACCCGGGGAGCCCACCGGCACGACCGAGTTGCCGCGCTGGGTGAAGCCGGCCGAGGCCCGCAGCCGCCAGTCGCCGAGGGTGTCGCGCTCGACCGCGCCCCACGCGGGGAGCATCACCTGCTGGAGGTCGTCGACGGAGATCGCGAGGTGTGCGGCTCCTCGCCGGATCGGGCGTGGGGGGATCACCTTGAGGGCGGTGAGGTCGGTCCGGGCCACGAGCACCTCGCCCAGGACGGTGTGGCGGCCGACGTCCCGGCCGCCATGCGCCAGGTCCGCGACTCGGTGGCCCGGATGGGCCACCTCATCGACGACCTCCTCGCGCTCTCCCGGCTGCAGGCCGCCAC
>JBDTBX010000335.1:0-2881 GCA_039923915.1 Nostocoides sp.
ACGTCTTGTTGGTCTGCGCGATCCGGCCGTTGACCCGGATGTTGGGCACCCAGTAGGCGTTGTCGATGTGGCAGAGCGCTCGGGCGAGCACCGGCTCGGACAGGTCGAGGCTCCACCCGCCGTCGGCAGTGAGGGTGGCGTCGAGGGCCTGCAGCCGACCGTCGGCGTCGAAGCCGACCCGCCACTGGGCGTGGAAGCCGTGCCGCTTGCCGGACATGGTGAGGTCCTGGGTTCGGTTGAGCCGCAACCGAACCGGGCGACCGGTGAGGGTGGCACCGATACTGGCGATGGCCGCGAAACCGTGCGGCTGCATCTCCTTGCCGCCGAAGCCGCCGCCCATTCGCAGGCACTGGACGGTGACCGCATGGCTCGGGATGCCCATGACGTGGGCGACGATGTCCTGGGTCTCGGTCGGGTGCTGGGTGCTGCTCTGGACGAAGATCTGCCCGGACTCGTCGACCATCGCCAGCGAGCAGTGCGTCTCGAGGTAGAAGTGCTCCTGCCCGGCGAACTCGAAGTCGCCGCTGAAGACGTGGGCCGACCCGGCGAAGCCGGCCTCGATGTCACCCCGCTCCATGTGCGGCGTCGCGCCCTGGAACCGTTGCGCGGCGATGGCTTCCTTGACGTTGATGAGCGCCGGGAGCGGCTCGTAGTCGACCTCGACGGCGAGGGCGCCGAGCCGGGCGGCCTCCAACGTCTCGCCCAGCACCCAGGCGACGGCGTGGCCGTAGAACATGACCTCATCGGGAAAGAGCGGCTCGTCGTGCTTGACGCCGGCATCGTTGACACCGGGCACGTCGACCTTCGTGAGGACCCGGACGACGCCCTCCACCGACAGGGCCGGTGCGGTGTCCATCCGGGTGATCCGCGCGTGGGCGTGGGGTGCCTGGACGGGGTAGGCGTGCAGCACGTCGAGGGTCCGCACGGTGAGGTCGTCGGTGTACAGCGCCTGACCGGTGACGTGCAGAGACGCGGACTCGTGCGGAATCTCTTGGCCTACAACGGGATTGGCTGGACGATCGGACAATGCGCTCATGCTCCCACCTCCTGCGGGGTCGCTGTCTGGGCGTGCAGCTTCAGCAGCGCGGTGCCGAGGGTGGCGATCCGGTATGCCGCGCTGGCCCGGTGGTCCTCCATCGGGGTGCCCTCGCCACGCATGACGTCGGCCACCTGCCGGGCGACGTCGGCGGTCCACGGCCGACCCTCGAGCGCTGCCTCGGTCGCCAGCGCGCGGATCGGTGTGGCGGCCACCCCGCCGAGCCCGATCCGGGCCTTGGTCACGATGCCATCGGTGACGTCCAGAGCGAAGCCGGCGGCCACGCTGGAGATGTCGTCGAAGCGGCGCTTGGCGATCTTGTGGAACGCCGTGACCTTGCTGAGCGGCAACGGGATCCGGATGGCGCGGATGAGCTCGCCGCTCTCCTTGACGGTCTGCCGGTAGCCGGTGAAGTAGTCGGCCAGCGGCACCTCGCGGTCACCGCTGGCGGAGGCCAGCACGACGACCGCTTCGAGGGCCAGCAGGGCGGGTGGGGTGTCGCCGATCGGTGAGCCGGTGCCGAGGTTGCCGCCCAGGGTGGCCCCGTTGCGGATGAGGCGCGAGGCGAACTGTGGGAACATCTCGGCCAGCAACGGGACCTGCCCGTCGAGGCGCCGCTCGATCTCGCTCAGCGTGAGCGCCGCACCGATCTGGATGACGTCGTCGCCGACCTCGAGGTCTCGCAGCTCCGGCAGGCCGTCGATGCCGATCGCGAAGGGTGCGCGGGCCCCCCGGATGTTGACCTCGACGCCCCAGTCGGTGGAGCCGGCGACAAGCACGGCGTCCGGGTGTGCGGCATACAGGTCGAGCGCCTCGGCGAGCGTCGCGGGCCGGGCGTAGACGCCGGTCCTGCCCTCGAGGCGGGTCGAGGTGACCGGGGCTGGCCGGACGGAGGCACGGCTCGCGAGCGGGTCGTCGGCGGGCGGTTCGCCCAAGGCGTAGGCCGCGTCCCGGATCGGCCGATACCCGGTGCATCGGCACAGGTTGCCCGACAGGGAGTGCAGGTCGAACCCGTTGGGGCCATGTTCGACGTCGTGCGCCTCGCCCACGCCGTCGTGGGCCGGAGCCGAGCCGTTGGTGCCGGCTCGCGCGGGTTCGGAGGCGAGCGGCATACGGCCCGGTCGGTAGTACTCGGCCGCCATCGAGCAGATGAACCCTGGTGTGCAGTACCCACACTGGGACCCGCCGCGAACCGCCATCTCGCGCTGGACGGGGTGCAGGGCGTCCGGCGTGCCCAGGCCCTCGGCCGTGACGACCTCACCACCGTCAAGCGACACGGCCGGGATGAGGCAGGCGTTGATCGCGGTCCAGAGGGTGCCGCCGTCGTCGCCGGGTCGCGCGACCATGATCGAGCAGGCACCGCACTCACCTTCGGCGCAGCCTTCCTTGGCTCCGGTGAGACCCTGGGCGCGCAGGAAGTCCAGGGCGGTCATGCTGGGGTCGACCCCGGTCAGGGTTGCTCCCGCACCGTTGACGGTGATCCTGGCTGTCTCCACGTGCCCTCATTCCCCGTCGCCCTGGACCCATCATCGCGCCCGGGCGCCGTCGGCGACAGGGGCACGGTTGGTCGAGCGTAGGGACGGGGTCGACGGTTGTCCGTGCCGAACGACAGACCCCGCTCGGACTTCTTCGAGCCCAGATTACCGTCAGGGACCGTTTATGCAAGGATTTCGGAAAAAACCTTCCGCATCCCGGATCCCACGCCCCCGCACGTGCGAGAGGGGTGGGGAGGGGCCGACGCTGGGGAACGGGTTCAGGTCTGCAGGGGGAGGTGCCCCGCCGCGAAACCGTACGGTCCAGGGCGCTCAGGTGAACTGGCGGCTGAGGGTGGCGTGGCGGTTGACG
>JBDTBX010000336.1:0-2636 GCA_039923915.1 Nostocoides sp.
GGTGGCCGCGCTGCGTGACGACCTGGTGCGCCGGGTGCTGGACGACGTACCGAACGCCGTCTACAACGGTGACCCGGTGCACCGGCTGCCCGGCAATGCCCACCTGACCTTTCCCGGTTGCGAGGGCGACTCGTTGCTGATGCTGCTCGACGCGCGCGGGGTCGAGTGTTCGACCGGGTCGGCCTGCTCGGCCGGTGTGCCGCAGGCCTCCCACGTGCTGCTCGCGATGGGGTGCGGCGACGAGGACGCCCGCGGCTCGCTGCGGTTCTCCCTGGGACACACCTCGACCGAGTTCGACGTCGACGCCCTGGTCGAGGCGATCGGCCCGGCGGTCGAGCGGGCGACCGTGGCCGGAGCCGTCGCCGGGCTGGGCCGGGCCGACCGGTGAAGGTCCTCGCGGCCATGTCCGGCGGCGTCGACTCCGCGGTCGCCGCAGCCCGTGCGGTCGAGGCGGGGCACGAGGTCACCGGGATCCACCTCGCGCTCTCGCGCAACCCGCAGTCCTACCGCAGCGGTGCCCGCGGCTGCTGCACGATCGAGGACAGCAACGACGCCCGGCGAGCGGCCGATGTGATCGGGATCCCCTTCTACGTCTGGGACCTGAGCGAACGGTTCCACGATGACGTGGTCACCGACTTCCTCGACGAGTACGCCGCCGGCCGGACGCCCAACCCGTGCCTGCGCTGCAACGAGAAGATCAAGTTCGCCGCGGTGCTCGACCGGGCGCTGGCGCTCGGCTTCGACGCGGTCGCCACCGGTCACTACGCCCAGCTGCGCACCGGCGCCGACGGGCTGGTGGAGATGCATCGGGCGGAAGACATGACCAAGGACCAGTCCTACGTGCTCGGTGTGCTCACCCAGGCCCAGCTGGCGCACGCTCTCTTCCCGCTCGGGGACACACCTAAGGCGGCCGTCCGGGTCGAGGCGGACCGGCGCGGGCTGGCCGTTGCCGCCAAGCCGGACAGCCACGACATCTGCTTCATCAGCGACGGCGACACCGGCGGCTGGCTCTCGGAGAAGCTCGCCGAGCGGGAGCTTGCCCACGCCGGTGCGATCGTGGACCACGCGTCCGGGGAGGTGCTCGGCGGGCACGAGGGCAGCTACCGCTTCACTGTCGGCCAGCGCAAGGGGCTGCGGATCGGAACTCCCGCGCCCGACGGCCGCCCGCGCTTCGTGCTCGACATCGAGCCGGTCTCCGGCACGGTCACCGTCGGTCCCCGCGAGGAGCTCACGATCGACCGGCTCACCGCGATCCGCCCGTTGTGGTGCGGTGCCGTGCCGAGCGGCCGGCTGGAGTGCACCGTGCAGCTGCGGGCACACGGCGAGGCGCACCGCGCGGTGGTCACAGTGGGCGAGACGGTCGACGTACGACTGCTCGACCCGGCCGTCGGCATCGCGCCCGGCCAGGCGGTCGTGGTGTACGACGGGACGCGCGTGGTCGGCTCCGCCACCATCTCCGCCACCATCTCCGCCACCAGCCATTCGACGCTGGTCGAGCAGCGAGCGCTGGCGAGCGACGTCGAGACCCGCTCAAGACCGATGCCCCGATGACCTACGCCAGCGGGATCGGCTCGATGCCGGGCGGGAGCGTGGGGAGCACCGCGGACAACGCCAGGGACTACGCCGAGGCCACCCGGGTCGTGCTCGGCGAGCTCGACCTTCCGCACGTGCCCGAGCTGCCCGGGCGTGGAGCGGTCGCCGACCTGGTCGGCCGCACCATGGGCCTCATCGGTGAGCTCGGTGCCGACCTGCAGCCCGCCGGCTGGCGACTCACCGACGCGGCCGGCCTGGACCAGCGGCGGGCCCGGTCGCTGTTGGCACAGGACCTGGACTGCGTGGAGGAGCAGGCGCAGGAGGTCACCGGCTGGTTCAAGACCCAGGTCGCCGGACCGTGGACGCTGGCCGCGATGGTGGAGAAGCCGCGCGGGGACCGGGTGCTCTCCGACAACGGCGCTCGTCGGGAGCTGGGTCAGGCACTGGCTGTGGCGGTGGCCGAGCATGTCGCCGACGTACGCCGACGGGTGCCGGGCGCTTCCCTCATCGTGCAGGTCGACGAGCCGTCCCTGCCCGCGGTGCTCGCCGGCAAGGTCCCCACCGCGTCCGGCTTCGGCCGGCACCGCACCGTGCACCCACCCGAGGCCTCCGAGTCGCTGGCGCTGGTGCTCGCGGCTGTCGCCGAGGCCGGCGCGACGCCGGTGGTGCACTGCTGCGCTGCCGACGTACCGGTCGACCTGCTCCGCGGGGCCGGCGCCCAGGGCCTGTCGGTGGACCTGACCGCCCTCGCCGCGGACGGCTACGACGGCCTGGCCGCCGCCATCGAGGCCGGGGAGTGGGCTCTCCTCGGCGTCGTACCGTCCACGGAGCCCGCGGACCGCTCCGACCGCGGCCCCGCCGAAGCCGTGCAGCGGTTCCTGGACATGCTCGGCCTGGCCCCCACCGAACAGATGGTGGTCACACCCACCTGCGGCCTAGCCGGTGCCTCACCGGGCTGGGCGCGCCAGGCCCTGGCCCAGGCCCGCGCGGTGGCCGGCACGGTTGGTTGAGCCCAGCGCTCTGTCCCCGTTGGTCGAGCAGGGCGCTCTGCCAACCCCTGGTGGTCGAGCAGGGCGCTCTGCGCCCGACGTCGAGACCTGGCT
>JBDTBX010000337.1:0-4876 GCA_039923915.1 Nostocoides sp.
AACTCCCGGGCCTTGACCACGGTTCCGTCGGGAAGGGTGACCTTGGTGCCGGCCGTGACGTAGAGGCCGGCCTCGATGACGCAGTCGTCGCCGAGGGAGATGCCGCAACCGGACTCGGCCCCGAGCAGACAGCGCCGACCGATCGTGACCCGTTCGGTCCCGCCGCCGGAGAGGGTGCCCATGATCGAGGCTCCGCCGCCGATGTCGGAACCGTCGCCGACCACCACGCCCTGGACGATGCGGCCCTCGACCATCGAGGTCCCGAGGGTGCCGGCGTTGAAGTTGACGAACCCCTCGTGCATCACGGTCGTCCCGCTCGCGAGGTGGGCACCGAGGCGGACCCGGTCGGCGTCGGCGATCCGCACACCCGGGGGCACGACGTAGTCGGTCATCCGGGGGAACTTGTCGATGCCGAAGACCTGGACCGGTCCGCGGGCTCGAAGCCGGAGCCGGGTCTGCTCGAACCCGTCGACGGCACAAGGCCCGTGGTTGGTCCACACGACGTTGGCGAGGGCGACGAAGAGGCCGTCGAGGTTGATGCTGTTGGGCTCGACGAGGGTGTGGCTGAGCAGGTGCAGCCGCAGGTAGGCGTCGCTGGCTCCCGACGGTGCGGCGTCCAGGTCGATGACGGTGGTGACCAGCTCGGTGCGGGTGCCGCGGGCCACGTCGGAACTGGCCAGGGCGGTGAGCTCGGCAGGGGCTTCGGACCCGCCGTGGTCGCCCAGGGCGGGGGAGGGGTACCACGTGTCGAGCACCACCCCCGTGTCGGTGAGAGTGGCCAGCCCGTGGCCCCAGGCGCTGCGCGTCGTCATGATGCCATTCTCCCGCACCGCCCCCCTTCAAGCAATCGACCCCACGTCAGCTCCACCCGTCAAGGAATCGACCTCACGTCAGATGGTCAGGGCCCGAGCACGTGACTTGGGGTCGTTTTCTGGAAGCCGGGACCTGACTTGGGGGCAATTCTTGGACGGATAGGGTCGGCGTATGCCGGACGCGCCCCTCATTCACGACTCCCCGGCCCCGGCGTCCCCGGCCCCGGCGTCCCCGGCCCCCGCGCTGGACCTCACCGCCGACGTCGTCACACTGACGGCGGCGCTGTGTGACATCGAGTCGGTGAGTCGGGACGAGCAGGCGATCTGCGACGCCATCGAGGCCGCGCTCGCCCCGCTCGCCCACCTCACGGTGACCCGGATCGGCAACTCGCTCGTCGCGCGCACCGACCTGGGCCGGGCCGAGCGGGTCGTCCTCGCCGGACACATCGACACCGTCCCGCTCACCCAGGACCCCGCCAACCTGCCCACCCGGCGCGAGGGTGAGGACCTCTGGGGGCGTGGCACCGTCGACATGAAGGGCGGGGTGGCCGTCCAGCTCAAGGCGGCTCAGGTCACCGAACCGGCGCGCGACCTCACCTTCGTCTTCTACGAGGGCGAGGAGATCGACAGCGAGTTCAACGGCCTGCTCCACATCCACCAGCAGCGGCCCGACCTCGTCCGGGACGCCGACTTCGCGGTGCTGCTCGAACCGACCGGCTCGATCGTCGAGGGTGGCTGCAAGGGCACCCTGCGGGCCGACATCGTCGCCAAGGGCGTCGCCGCCCACTCCGCCCGCCCGTGGAACGGCCACAACGCCATCCACGACGCCGGGGAGATCCTCACCCGGCTCGCGGCCTACGAGCCGGCGACGGTGCTGGTCGACGGCCTGGAGTACCGCGAAGCCATGAACGCTGTCGGCATCAGCGGCGGCATCGCGGGCAACGTCATCCCGGACCGATGCGTCGTGACCGTCAACTACCGGTATGCCCCCGACAAGTCGCCCGAGGACGCGGTCGCCGTCGTGGATCAGCTGTTCGCCGGCTACGAGATCGTGCTCAAGGACAACGCCGGAGGAGCCCGCCCGGGGCTCCACCTGCCGGCCGCCCAGGCCTTCGTCGAGGCCCTCGGCGTGGAGGCTGTGGCCAAGCAGGGCTGGACCGACGTCGCCCGGTTCTCCGCCATGGGTGTCCCCGCCGTCAACTTCGGCCCGGGCGACCCCAACCTGGCCCACCACGACGAGGAGCGCTGCCCCGTCGCCCAACTCCACGACGCCGAAGCCGCGCTGCTGCGCTGGCTCGGCTGAGCGACAGCCTGCCCGGTTAGGGTGTCGGTCGTGACGGACAAGGGGACTCGCGGCTACTTCAAGGGCCCGGTCGTGCTGCGCGGCGACCAGGTGCCCGCGACGACGACCGATCAGCGCCTCCTGGACAACCAGGGCGAGAGCGCGTGGGTCCACGCCGACCCGTGGCGCGTCATGCGGATCCAGGCCGAGTTCGTCGAGGGCTTCGGGGCGCTCGCCGAGCTGGGGCCGGCGGTCAGCGTGTTCGGGAGCGCGCGGACCAAACCCGACAGCCCGGCATACGGGATGGGCGTGCGCGTCGGGAGTGCGCTCGTCGAGGCCGGGTTTGCCGTGATCACCGGCGGCGGCCCGGGTGCCATGGAGGCGGCCAACAAGGGTGCGCGCGAGGCGGGCGGCACCTCGGTGGGTCTGGGCATCGAGCTGCCCTTCGAGACCGGGCTCAACGACTACGTCGACCTCGGCGTCAACTTCCGCTACTTCTTCGCGCGCAAGACGATGTTCGTCAAGTACGCGCAGGGCTTCATCGTGCTGCCTGGCGGGTTCGGCACGCTCGACGAGTTGTTCGAGGCGGTGACCCTCGTCCAGACCCAGAAGGTCACGTCGTTCCCGATCGTCCTGCTCGGGCGCGACTACTGGTCCGGCCTGATCGATTGGCTGCGTGGGCCGGCGCTCGCCGTCGGCACGATCAGCGAGAGCGACCTCGAGCTCCTGCACGTCACCGACGACGTCGACGAGGCGGTCGCCTGGGTGCGAACGGCGGACGAGCGGTGATCTGGACCTTCTTCATCGTCGTCGGGCTCGGGCTCGTCGCCGTCCTCGCGGCCCTCGTGACCTCTCGGCTGCCCTACGACCCGATGTCCGAGGCTGTGTCGAGCGCCAACGACCCGGGCCTTCCCGAGGCCCCCCACGCCCGCGACGTCGACGGCGTGCGCTTCGACTTCGCGGTGCGGGGCTACCGGATGGACCAGGTCGACGACGTCCTCGACGCGTTGCGCAACCGGCTCGCCGAGCAGGAGGCCGACCTCGCGGTGCTGCGCTCGCGGATGGCCGACACCCACACGACCGACGTCGACGTCGACGCAGCCGACGGCCGGTGAGGAGGCCATGGCGTTCACGGTGCGGCTGGACTCCACCGCCGGGGCCGAGCGGCTCTGGTCGGTCCTGAGCGACTTCGCCGACCACGGCCGGTTCGTCCCCGCCACGACGATCCGCACCGACGCGGGCGAGCCCCGGGTCGGCTGGGGGTTCACCGCACGCACCGGTCGTGGCCTCGCAGCCGTCCCGGATCGGATGCTGCTGACGGTCTGGGACCCGCCGCACCGGTTCCGCCTCGTCAAGCTGGGGCCGGTCCTCACCGGCTGGGCCGACGCGGCCGTCGTCGCTACACCGACCGGCTCCCGGCTCACCTGGTCCGAGGAGGTGAGGCCGCGCGGCCTGCCGAGCCGATTGGGGGGAGCAGCCGACGCCGTCGCTCGTCGCGCCTACTGCTCGGTGCTGGCGCGGTTCGTCGCCGCGGCGGAGGGCTCGTGAGCGGCGGGGCGGGCGCCGTCGTCGGCCTTGATGGCGTGGTGAGGTGCCCTTGGGGTACGGGATCGGACCTCTACACCGCCTACCACGACGAGGAGTGGGGCCGGCCCGTCCGGGGTGAGACCGCCCTGTTCGAGCGACTGACCCTCGAGGCCTTCCAGTCCGGGCTGGCCTGGATCACCATCCTGCGCAAGCGCGACGCCTTCCGGCAGGCCTTCGCCGGCTTCGAGGCCGAGAGCGTCGCGGCATACGACGAGAACGACCGCGCCCGCCTGCTCGCCGACCCTGGGATCGTCCGCAACCGGGCCAAGGTCGACGCGGCGATCCACAACGCCCGGGCCGTCGTCGACCTGCGCGACGCCGGGGGACTCGATGCGCTGGTCTGGAGCCACGCACCGGCCGAGCACCGGGCACCGGAGACGACCGCCGACCTGCGGGCCACCAGCACCGAGTCCGTCGCGCTCGCCACGGCACTGAAGAAGGCCGGCTTCGTCTTCGTCGGACCGACGACGATGTATGCCGCGATGCAGGCGTGCGGGCTCGTCGACGACCACCTGGTGGGCTGCCACCGCTCGGGCGCCTGATGACCCGCCCGCTCCTGACGCGCGCTGCCCTCCTCTACCTCGCCGCCCGGCTCGTCAGCGGGCTGCTCATCTGGCACGCCTCGACCGGACAGGTGGCCTACCCGGCGTGGACCGGGCCGAACCCGGGCTACCTCGACATGACGGTCCTCTGGGACGGGTCGTGGTACCGCCAGATCGCCCAGGTCGGCTACCCGTCGACGCTGCCGATCGGCGGCGACGGTCTGGTCGCGCAGAACGCCTGGGCCTTCTTCCCGGTCTACCCGATGATCTGCCGGGTGGTCATGCGGGCGACCGGGTTGTCCTTCCCGATCGTCGGCTCCACGGTGTCGCTCATCCTCGGCCTCGCCGCGGCCCTGGTCATCGTGGCGCTCCTCGTCCGCCGGATGTCGCCCGCAGTGGCGCTGGGCGCCATGCTCGTCTGGGCCACCTTTGCCTCCTCCCCCGCGCTCCAGATCGGCTACACCGAGTCCCTCGCCTGCCTGCTCGTGGCGGGCTGGCTCTGGCTCGTCGTGGGCCGGCACTGGATCAGCGCCGGCCTGCTCGCCGTCGTCATCGGGTTGAGCCGACCGGTCGCCGCACCGCTGTGCATCGTCCTGGCGGTGGCGTTCGTCGTCCGGTGGCGCAGGCGGCGCGACGATCCGCTCACCTCCGGC
>JBDTBX010000338.1:0-7377 GCA_039923915.1 Nostocoides sp.
AGGCCGCCCGCATCCGCAGCAGGCCGCCGGCGGCGGCCCCGGCCTTCGGGATGATCGCCTCACGGCCGATCCCATCGCGCACGTCGGCCGGGTCGAGCTGGGTGGGTGCGTCGATCGCAACGTGCACCGAGCGGCGACCGAGCAGCCCCCGCCGGGACTCCAGGTCCACCCAACGACGTGCCCGCCCCGTCGCGCGCATCTCGTATGCCGTGCCCGCCAGACCACTGAGGACCGCGACGGCCGCGTCGCGGACGCCGACCGCTCGGTCGTCGAGCGCCTGCTCGAGGATGTCGGCGTCGGCGAGCGTCGGGTGGCCGGCGATGACCGCGACGACGCCCTGGCGCAGCTCGACCCTCTCCCCGGAGCGACCCGGAGCCAGAGCCGCGGCCATGATCTCGCCGGCTCGTGCCGGGTGGGTCTGCCGGGCACGCCGCAACCACACCAGCCGGGCTGCGGAATCGCCCAGTTCCCAGGGGGATTCGTCGAGTGGGGCGTCAGGGTCCGAGGCGTCGGGGCTGGTGTCGACCGCGTCCCGGGCCCGGTCGACGAGCCCCGCCCACTGAGGGTTCTGGGCGGCGAGCCACGGCCCTCGACTCCCGGCAGCCGCGAGAGCCGCCTCGCGGAGAGTGGCGTTGACCCGAGCGAGCTCGAGGAGGCGCGGCGCCAGGGCCGGCTCGAGAACCAGACCCCGGTCCTGGACACCCTGCAACAGTTGGGCCAGCAGCACTGGCGCCCCCTCGGCGAGGTCGTCGAACCAGTGGCTGAGGCTGTGGGCGACCGGCCGTGTCTAGGCAGGGGCCGGAGCGGGGAGGTCGGCCACGACGCCGGGCAGGGCACCGGCCCGGCGCCGGGCGGTCGCCAGCGCCGCAACGACGAGCAGTTGGGCGCTGGGCCCGCCCCCAACGGTGGCGGCGTCCTCGCCGAACTCGCTGAGCCAGGCCGACACATCGGGCGGTCGACGGGTCGTGCCCTGCACCGCAGCCGCCACCAGGTCGTCCCACGCCCTCGTCATGCGGGGTCCTCGCGGCGAACTGTGGAGGAGCCCAGTGGGGGAGCAGGAGGTCGCGGGGCGCTCATGCCGCCCGCACTCCCCGGTCGTCAGCAACGGCGATCGGGACCCAGCCCGCCGGCGACCAGTCGAGCAGGACGGGGCCCGCCCGCCCGCCGGAGCCCGAGAGCAGCCGCCACGGCTCGTCGAGCCCGGCCAGCAACGGCACGGTGTCGCCGACCTCGTCGGCGATGAACCACGACCCGCCCCGCCGCATCGGCACGCCGGTCACCCACGCGGGTTGGCTACGGGCCCACGGGTCCCGGGCGAGCGCGTCGGCGACCAATTCGAGGGCACCGGCGACGCTGCCCGACGGTGGCGGCAGCGCTTCCCCCCAGGACCTGGACTCGTCCTCGGCGACCAGGGCCCGCAGTGGGCGGGCAGCCGGATAGAAGTGCAGGTCGAGATCTGCCGAGCGACCGGGCACGAGCGTGGCGTCGACAACCGGTGAGCCGGGGCTGAAGGCCAGCATCACGGCATACCGGCCGCTGTCGCGGCCCCTGAGCCACACCGTGCGCTGGTACAGGTTGCCGGTCACGGTGTCGCGCGAGCCGTCGACGGTCCACCGGTCGCGGACGGGAGGCGTTGCCAGGACCGACTCCTTGCTCACCGGGTAGCCGACGTGGGTGCGTACCGACGCGGCGAGGGCCGGGTCGACCACGTCCAGCTCGGGGAGCCGCTCGTGGGCGAGGGCGAGCAGGCGCAGCAGCGAGAGGTCCTCGAGGAGCCGCTCGGGCCAGGAGGGCCCCGAGGCGAGGACCGCCGGCAGGCCGCGCAACCAGCTGGCGATGCCGGGAGCCTGGGCGTCGACCATCCGGGCAGCGGTCGGCTCGAACGCGGCATACCCCTTGGCGGGCAGCCCGGCGAGACCGGCGCGGGCCTGGTCCTCGATCCAGCGCTGGAGGTCGCCGAGCCCGGCGCTGACTCGTGCCACGCGCTGGTCGGCCCGCTTGCTGGCTGCCAGCGCGCGGGCCTCGGCCGCCTCCGGGGTGCCGGTCGTGGACGCTGACGAGGGGCGGGCCGCACCACCGGCCGAACGGTTGTCGCGCTCTGCGAGCCAGACCGCCGCGTGCTCGTCCGGCTCGCTGCGGGCCGGCACCTGATCGGTGACGAAGCGCAGCAGCAGCCCGATAGTGTGCTTGCAGGGGAGCTTGCGGGACGGGCAGGAGCACGTGTAGGCCGGTCCGTCCAGGTCGACCGTCGTCCGGTAGGGGGTGCGACCGGAGCCCTGGCAGGACCCCCAGACCGCCCGGTCGGTGTGGCCCTCCTCGGACCAGCCCGACCCACGGGCGAGCGCGCGGCCGATGGTCACAGAGGCGGTGTCGGGCCCGAGCGCCTCGACCTGCTCGCGCGTCCAGCCCCCGGTGCCCATGGCACGGCAGTCAACCACCGACGTGGGACACGCTGGGTGTCAACCCCACCGGCAACACCACGGCCCCGCTCCAAGGCGCCGTCCACCATCGGGTATGCCGTGGATACCGGATCGGGTCGCTCACGTGCTCATGACCGACATCTTGAGCCTGCGCTCCCCGGCCAGCGCGTGATCAGGTCCGAGGTCAGACCGGTACCGAGACGACCTCGAGGGCTGACGCGCGCACCATGTCGAGGATCGAGGAGGAGATCAGCCGCTCGGAGTCCGGGTGGGGTCCGTGGGCCGAGATGATCCGGTCGGACAGCTCGCCGATCGTCATCGGCTGTCCCGCCGCCAGCCAGGCCGTGGCGCCGATCCCGGCGAGGCGCAACGGGTCTCGGTCGATGAGGACCAGCACCTCCTTCTCGGACTCGATGGCGTCGGTCCACTTGCCGCGCCACACGAGGGTTTGTCCGTCGAGCACGATCTCGGGGTCCGGTTCGCCGGTGTCCGTGCCCTCCTCGTCGGCGGGCTGGGGGGCCAGCGACCCGTCCTCGGGAACCATGCCGGGGAGGAACCGGTCCGCGGGCGGCGGGTGGGCCGTCCACGGGGGTGGTTCCTCGCGGGCGGTGAGGGACGCCGCGATGATCGAGGTGCAGTCGCCGATCTCGTGGTAGCGCAAGGCGTAGGGGCCGCCACCGGTCACGGCGATCTCTGCCAGTCGCTGGAGCGGACGGTCGAGCATCGGCGTCGACGAACTCTGGGCGATGAGGTGCAGCACGCCGGTGATGAGGTGCTCCTGGATGAGCGACGGCGCGGTGGGCTGGGCCGACCGCTGGAGGCTGATGACCGCGGCGAGTCGGGCCCGGCGTGGCGTCGGCTGGAGGCCGAGCTCGTCGGGGGAGTACTCGGCCTTGCCGCTGCGGTCGGACTCCAGGACCGACAGCGGTTTGGGGTAGGGCAGCACGCTGTGGTCGTCCGCGATGCCGATCGTCTCGTCCGAGACATAGCCGAACGTCGTGCCCAGCGTGCGCATCGCCGTGCTCTTACCGCCGCCGGACTGCGCGACGAGCACGACGCAGCGCTGGCCGTCAGAGCTGCCCAGACCGGCCGCGTGCAACAGGACGAGCCGGCCGCGTTGGCGGGAGATCGACGCCAGCGTGAGCGCACGGGACACGACGTACGGCAGGTCGGCGACATCGCGCACCCCGGCGACCCCGGCCTCCTCGCCGAGGTCCCCGCCCGCGGGAACAACGACGAATCGCGGCGCCGACGGGTCCTCCTCGACGCGGGCCCGCGACCACAGAGCGACGAGCACGTCGCCGTGCTCCTGCGGCAGCGAGGAGACATCGAGCTGCCAACGGACGCCGATGGCTTCGATCGTGACGGGCGACCGTGGCATAGGGGCAGGATAGGCGCCGCGCCGAGGATGTGTCAGTTGTGTCTGTCCTAGGCTGCCGTCATGCCTCGACCGCACGCCGCCGCCGTCCTCGGGGACGCGTGGAACCGCCGGCTCACGGGGAGCCTGTCGGGGCGCGGGTGGAAGACCAAGATCGTCCCGTTCACCGGCTACGGGACCGTCGGCTTCGTCCGGGTGATGGGCCGGGTGCTCATGAGTCGCGACCCATTGCGCCCGGCTGCTGCCGATGCCGACGCCACCGCAACCCAGCTGCGAGCGGCGGAGGACGAGCACCGGGGCTGGCGCGCGTTCATGACGGCGCCGGCGATGGTCGTGCCGATCACGGTGACCGTTGGTCACCAGGTCGTCACCAACCGGACGGATCGGGCCGGGCTGATCGACGTCCTCATCCGCGGCCACGGCTTGGCCCCGGGCTGGCACACGGTCCGGATCTCCTCGCCGGATGCTCGCGACGTCGATGCGGCGGTCCTCATCGTCGGCGCGGCTCAGACGTTCGGGATCATCAGCGACATCGACGACACCGTCCTGTCGACGTCACTGCCGCGCCCGATGATCGCGGCCTGGAACACCTTCATCCGCGCCGAGGCGACCCGGCGCGCGGTGCCGGGCATGGCGACGATGTATCGCGACCTGCTGGGTCGACACCCGGGGGCGCCGATCGTCTACGTCTCGACGGGAGCGTGGAACACCGCCCCCCTGCTCACGAGGTTCTTGCGCCGCAACGGTTTCCCGCTCGGCCCGATGTTGCTCACCGACTGGGGCCCGACGCCGACGGGGTGGTTCCGGTCGGGTCGCGACCACAAGCAGGCGGCGCTGCACCGGCTCGCCCGGGATCTGCCGCACATCCGGTGGTTGCTGGTCGGTGACGACGGCCAGCACGACCCGTCCATCTACGGCGACTTCGCCGAGGTCCGGTCAGATGTCGTCCGCGCGGTCGCGATCCGGCAGCTCTCGACGGCCGAGCAGGTGCTCGCGCACGTCCTTCCGGTCTCGAACGAGGAGCTCACACCGGCTCGACGACGGCCCGTCGATGTGCCGGTCTGCCGCGCGTCCGACGGTTACGGACTGGCCCCGCTCATCGATGTCGCCCTCGGTGTCGGGCCCGATGCCTGAGTTGCCCGAGGTCGAGGCCCTCGTCAACTTCCTCAGTGCCCGACTCGACGGGCTGGCAGTCACCGGCGTGGAACTCGGCTCGATCTCGGTGCTCAAGACGTTCAACCCACCGCCTCAGGCCCTGGTCGGCCTGCTGGTCGACGGGGTCGCAAGGCACGGCAAGTTCGTCGACATCGACTGCGGCGGAACGCATCTCATCTTCCACCTGGCCCGCGCTGGGTGGCTGCGCTGGTCGGAGGCGTTGTCCCACACCGTGCTCCGCCCCGGCAAGTCCCCCATCGCACTCCGCGTCAGGCTTTCCGACGAGTCCGGCTTCGACCTCACCGAGGCAGGAACCCGCAAGCGACTCGCGGCATACGTCGTCTCCTCGCCCTCGGAGGTGCCGGGGATCGCGACCCTCGGGCCCGACCCCCTCGCCGACTCCTTTACCTTGGAAGCATTTTCCGAGCTGCTCGCCGGCAAGCGGATGCAGGTGAAGGGCCTGCTCCGCGACCAGGGAACCATCGCCGGGATCGGCAACGCCTACTCCGACGAGATCCTCCACGTCGCCAGGATGTCGCCGTTCGCCATCGTCTCCTCGCTCACGCCGGACGAGGCCCAGCGGCTGTATGGCGCGATGCGCGAGACGCTGGCCGGCGCCATCGCGGCCGCCTCGGGCAAGCCGGCGGCCGAGCTCAAGGACGCCAAGCGCGCCGGGATGCGTGTGCACGGCCGCACCGGTCAGACCTGCCCGGTGTGTGGCGACGTCGTCCGCGAGGTGTCCTTCGCCGACTCATCGCTCCAGTACTGCGCGACCTGCCAGACCGGAGGCAAGCCGCTCGCCGACCGCCGGACCAGCAAGTTCCTCAAGTAGAGGCCGCACGGCATACACGAGCCACGACGGCAGTGACGCGTATTCGGATGTATACCGCGAACGCTAGACAGCCGCATACGATCCGATCATGGACCCGATCAGGAACCCCTATGCCCCCGGCGCCGGCCAGCGCCCGCCGGAGCTGGCCGGCCGCGACGAGCAGCTGACCGCCTTCGACATCGTCCTTGAGCGGGTGGCCCGTGGCCGGCCGGAGCGGTCCCTGCTCCTCATCGGTCTGAGGGGTGTCGGCAAGACCGTGCTGCTGAATGCCCTACGGTCGGCAGCGGTCCGATCCCATTGGGGCACAGGAAAACTGGAGGCTCGACCCGACCAACGTCTGCGGCGTCCGTTGGCGTCGGCCCTGCATCAGGCGATTCGCGAGCTGGGCCATCCGGCCGGGTCCGAGGTGGACCACGTCCTCGGGGTGGTCAAGGCATTCGCGCAGCGCGAGGCCGCCACTGGCGCACGTCTGCGGGAGAAATGGAACCCCGGTATCGACGCCCCGGCCGTCTCCGGGCGGGCGGACTCCGGTGACATCGAGATCGACCTGGTCGAGCTGCTCACCGATGTCGGGGGGCTGGCGGCCGACGTCGGTCGCGGGGTGGGCATCTTCATCGACGAGATGCAGGATCTGGGGCCCGAGGACGTGTCGGCGTTGTGTGCGGCCTGCCACGAGATGGGCCAGGCCGGGCTGCCGGTCATCGTCGTCGGCGCCGGCCTGCCGCACCTGCCGGCCGTGCTGTCGGCATCGAAGTCATACTCCGAGCGGCTGTTTCGCTACGCGCGGATCGACCGGCTCGACGAGTGCTCGGCCGCACTGGCGCTCACCCTGCCCGCGTCGGAGGAGGGGGCTGACTGGTCACCGGAAGCGCTCTCGGCGATGTACGCCGTGACGGCCGGGTATCCCTATTTCGTCCAGGCCTACGGCAAGGCCGTGTGGGACCGGGCCCCGCGCTCGCCGATTTCAGCCGACGACGTGTCGGTGGCGGCACCCGAGGCCGAGTCCGAGCTAGCGGTGGGGTTCTTCGGCTCCCGCTACGAGCGGGCCACAACGGCCGAGCGGGAGTACCTGCGTGCCATGGCCGACGCCGAGTCGGCGTCGGGGGAGGAGTCCGTGCCCACGTCGGACGTGGCCAAGGTCCTGAACCGAAAGCCCCAATCTCTTTCTCCGGCACGGGATGCGCTGCTCAAAAAGGGCCTCATCTATTCGGCCGAGCGTGGCCGGATCGCCTTCACCGTCCCGCACTTCGGCCGCTACCTGCGAGACCACGCCTGATCGGCTGAGTTGTCAGCGGTGAACGATTTTGAGAAATACTCACGATTTGAGACTGCGTGAGACAGAGCGGCACTTGAGCAGCGGTTTCTGACACTCGCGCGCGGATTTCGGGACAAGCGGCGCCGGAACTTACCCGCTCCGCGGCAGATCCGTATCAGCCACATCTTGCTAAACGTGCCGTTCCGATACGGTCCATGAGTGGCGCTGCAACTACTCGGATCCGAGATCATCCACCTGGACATACACACGTTCATGTGGGTTCAGGTAACGCACTTCGCCTTCGATCCTGAGCAGGATGACCGCTCCATTTTGACCT
>JBDTBX010000339.1:0-3009 GCA_039923915.1 Nostocoides sp.
GGCCGCGGCCGCCGCCATCGGCGTCCTGGCCGCGCTCTGGCCCGCGACACGCGCTGCCCGACTGCCCGTGCTCGACGCCCTCGCGTCCGAGTAGGGCGCCGACATGACACCCAGCACCAGCAGCGCAATCCGCACCGAACCCAACGCCCGCACCGAACCTGCGACGTTTGTCCCGGCCCTCGACAACCAGGAGGTACTCCGATGAGAACAGTGGCGCGGTGGTTCGCGGTCGCCGTCGTGGTCGGGCACGGACTGATCCACCTGCTCGGTGCGACCAAGGGACTGGGCTGGGCCGAGGTGACCGCCCTGCCCGAGCCGATCGGCCCCGTGATGGGCCTCGTCTGGTTGACCGCCGCGGCGGCGGTCGTGGCGACCGGGGTGCTGATCGCGCTCCGCAACCGGTGGTGGTGGGTCGCCGGCGCCCTGGGCGTCGTCGTGTCCCAGGTCGTGATCGTGACGTCGTGGAACGATGCCAAGACCGGCACATTGGTCAACGCCCTGCTGCTGGCCGCCCTGGCCTACGCCTTCGCCTCAAGCAGCCCGGTGAGCTTCCGAGCCGAATACCGGCGCCGCACCACGGCCGCGCTTCTCGAGTCCCTCCCGGGCACCGGCGCGGTGGTGACCGAGGCCGACCTGGCCCACCTCCCGGGCCTGGTCGCCGAGTATGTCCGCGGTTCCGGGGCCGTCGGACAACCCCGGGTCTGGTCGGTGCGTGCCCGGTTCCATGGACGGATCCGCTCGGGGGCGAACGCACGCTGGATGACGTACACCGGCGAGCAGGTCAACATTTTCGGGCCCGCGCCCAGCCGGTTTTTCTGCATGGACGCCACGATGTTCGGACTGCCGGTCGACGTGCTGCATGTCCTCGTTGGTCCCACTGCGACGATGCGCGTCAAACTGTGCTCGGTGGTGCCGATGGTGAACGCCGCGGGGCCGGACATGAACCGGGCCGAGACGGTGACCTTGTTCAACGACGTGTGCATCCTGGCCCCGGCGGCGCTGATCGACGCGCCCGTCGTCTGGCAGGACGTCGACGGCGACCATGTGCGCGGCGTTTTCACCAATGGCGGGCAGAGCGTAACTGCGGATCTGACGTTCGACGGCGGCGATCTGGTCGACTTCGTCTCCGACGACCGCTCAAGCGCCTCGGGCGATGGGACCACCTTCACCCCGCAGCGATGGTCGACGCCCGTGCATGACTACCAGGCCTTTGGCGCCCGGCGACTGGCCACCCGCGGACAGGGCCTGTGGCATCCCGCCAGACCGCACGCCGGTGACTCTCGCGCCAACGGCTCGCAGCGCCCCTTCACTTACCTTGAGTACAACCTCGACGCCATCATGTGCAACCCTGCACCGCACGAGCCGGCCTACGGCCAGAGCCGGCTCGCCCTTACCGGCGCGAGCCTGTGATGGGCCGCGTCGAACTGTGCGGGACCGCGTACCTGCTGCCGTCGACTGCCGTTGTGCCGTGAGTCTTGAGCGGGAGCACGTCATCGTCCACGTGGCGCACCCCACCGGGCTGGGGCGGTGGTGGTCCGGCGCCCTGGGCTGGGTGATGGTGTGGGAGTCCGACGACGAGTACGCGATCAGGTCTTGCTCCTGACCGGTGACCTGGCCTCACCTTCGTGACGATGGGTGACCCGAAGATCGCCAAGAACCGTCTGCATCTCGATTTCCGCCCGGACCATCCAGGTGTCGAGGTCCACCGCCTTGTGCGCTTGGGCGCGCTCCGGGTGGATACCGGCCAGGGCGAGCAGCCTTGGGTCGTAGCTGGCACGGCCGTCCTGCAGGGTCGAACGAGATCGCCTCGGCCATGGCCGACGCCCCGAGCAATGACGTGTCGGATCCGACGGGCACGTTCGTGGTCGCGTACCGGGGGACGGTGCAAATCGGATGCTGCGGGGTCCGTTACGTCGACACGCACATCGGCGAGCTCACCCGGGTCTTGTCCTCTTCCACGGACAAACTCAGGTGCCTTGTCATGGCAGCCGGTGAGCTGTCCAGGAACCTTAGGGCCGTCCGGTAGCGGTTCCTCAGTCGCAGACGCGGCCGTCAGCGAGCTCGCGGCGGATGTCGAGGTGGCCGTTGTGCCGAGCGCCTTGCGCGACGTGATCCTTCAAGGACTGCGCCATCGGGGTGTCAGCTCGGATGCTAAATTCTCGATCGGGATCCTCGTCGGTCCAAGGTCCAGGGTCGGGGCCACCCACGAAACACTGCTCGCGGTGTTCGTGCCGCCGTGCGCCACCTGCTACGCCAGGCCCCGAACACAGGGTTCGGGCATCCCCTTGTTTGAGGATCCGTGGCCGGACGGGCGCCTGCTTGGCGTCTTGGTGTAAACACTATGGATGCAGAACAGACCCATCGGATCAGTCATCGGTGCAATAGCCGGGCTAGCGTTCGTGCTCATCAACGCCGGGACCGTTCCCGCACCGCTCCTGTGGCGCCTCGTGGCCACGAGCGGGTTCGTCGCCATCATCTGGTTCGTCGTCCTGCGTGGGGCCGAGGTCGACCCAGTGTCGCCAAGCCGCGCGGCGTTGCGGACGTACGGGATCTCGGTGGCGGCGATGGTCGTAGCAATCCCCCTGGGGGCGACGATCATCACCAACGTCCTGGACCGGCCGAACGCTGTCCTGGTCTGGGTGGTGTTCGTCGTCGGAGTGCACTTCCTGCCCTTCGCCCACGCGTTCCATCTACCGGTTTTCCACTGGCTGTCGGCGAGCTTGGTCGCTGTCTCCGTCGTTGGCACGGTGCCTGCGTTGACTTCAGACAGCGCTACCGCGGCTGGCCGGACCGGAGTTGCCGCGGGATTCGTTCTGTTGCTCTTCTCCGCAGTAGGACCACGCCTGACTCGAAGAACCACGACTTCGCCCACCTAGCTGACCATCTATCCCGGGAAGCATCCGGCGCCAGGCACGAAGCCGAGTCAGTCTTCGGTAGCCCTTCGGCTTGCGGACGCATCTGATCCGGGTCGGATCGATGGCCCCCTGCTGTCGCTTTCCGATGCACCGA
>JBDTBX010000340.1:0-3467 GCA_039923915.1 Nostocoides sp.
GGGTGATCCATCGGAAGACCTGCCACCCCCGGGCGCCGTCGATCGCGGCCGCCTCATAGAGGGTCGGCGAGATCCGTTGCAGCGCGGCGAGGAAGAGGATCATGTAGAACCCGATTTGCAGCCAGAGCCGCACCGTGACGATGACGAGCCAGTACCACGGTGGATGGGTGATCGACAGGAACGGGATCGAGTCGCGGCCCAGCCACCCGAGGATCGTGTTGGCCAGGCCGAAGCGGACGCCGGAGAAGATCGACATCTTCCAGATGAGCGCAGCCACGACGTAGGAGCACGCGACGGGCAGGAAGAAGACGGAGCGGAAGAACGCCTTCATCACCGTCGTTCGCGACACGAGCAGGGCCGTGCCGAGGGACAGGACGAACGTCGTCGGCACGATGAAGAGCGCGAACGCGACGAAGGTGCCCAGGCTGCTCCGGAACGCCGGGTCGCGGACCATGTCGACGTAATTGCCGAAGCCCACGAACTTCGTCGGGGTGACCGTGTTGTACGCCGAGAAGAAGGACAGGTAGGCGCTCCACATGATGGGCACGTAGATGAAGACGACGAGCCCGAGCACGAACGGCCCGACGAACACCCAGAACCAGAGGTTCTGGTCCTGGCGCCCCCGGAGGCGGCGCCCGAACGCGACGCTGCTCAGCCTGCCACCCTCTTCAGCTCGGCCTCAGCGACCGTCTTGACCGTGGCGATCTGCGCCTTGACGTTGGCCCCGTCCTTGACGATCTTGGACATCATGTCGCCGAACGCGGTCGCGGACTTGGGCGTCCACAGCAGCGGACTCTGCGCGTGGCCGAAGTCGACGGCATACTGCGCGGCGTCCTTCGCGGGGCCGGACTGGAGGGTGGTCGCGTTGGCGAGCAGGGCCTTCCGGGAGGGGAGGTGGAAGCCGTATGCCGTCGCGAAGTCGAGCTGGTCGGCGGTCTGGTCGACCCACAGCCACTTCGCGAAGGCCTTGGCGGCATCGACGTTCTTGCTCTTGGCGCTGACGCACGAGCCGTAGGCACCGACCGGCACCGACTTCTTGCCGGCCGGGGCCGATCCGAGCTTGGGCCAGGGGATGCAGCCGAAGTCGTCGGCGAGGGCCTTCTTGATGTCGGGGAAGGTCCACAGCCCGGTGAACTGCATGGCGGTGAGGCCCTGGGTGAGGGCCGAGGCGTCGAACCAGTCGGCCGGCGCGCCGAGGAGCAGGTGCTTGGAGGTGAAGAGCTCGCGCAGCTTGCCAAGGCTGGCGACGGCAGCGTCGTCGTCGAAGCCGAACGTGTTGTCGTTGGTGAGGAAGTCCAATCCGGCCGCCCAGAGCATGGGCCCGCCCATCAGCCCGGCGCCCCCGTCGTTGCCGAGGAACAGGCCCTTGACCTTGGCGGTGGTGAGCGCCTTGGCTGCCGCCTGCAAGTCCTCGATCGTCTCAGGCGGAGTGACCCCGGCTGAGGCGAGCATCGACTTGCGGTAGACCAGTAGTTGCATGTCGATGACCTGGGGGATCGCCCAGATCTTGCCCTGATAGCTCATCCGCTTGATGACCGCGTCGTTGAAGTTGCTGGCCGCGGCGCCGATGGCGTCGGTCATGTCGACGACCTGGTTGCCCTTGATCATGTCGATGGTCGGGCCGTTGCCGTACTCGAACACGTCCGGGCCGGAGTCAGTCAGCAGCGATGCCGCGGTCGACTGGTCGTAGTCACCGGGCTTCCACGTCACGGTGACGGTGGCGGCGGGGTAGGCCTTCGCGTACCGCTCGACGGCCTGCTGGGTCCCGGTCTCGCCGTACTGGTGGTACCACTGGGCGAGGGCTGGATGGGCGCCACCGGAGCCGCCCGCCGACGTGGGGGAGGAGGAGGAGGTCGTGCGGCCGCTGTTGCTGCCGCAGGCTGCGAGCAGCCCGGCCGCTGCGAGGCTACCGCCGAGGCCGAGGAGGCCACGACGATCCAGCGTCGCGCTGAAGGCGTTGTCCGACATGGTTCTTCCTTTCGTCAAACAGGCGGGGCCACGATGCCCTCGCCACCGGGCTCCGACGTTACTCCCGGCGCGCGTCTGACACAGTTGGAACATGTCCGAGCAGTTCCGCGTGTGGGTCGACGGTCGCCTCGTCGGCGCCGACGAGCCAGCCGTCCCGGCCCTCGACCATGCGGTCACCGTCGGCGATGCAGCGTTCGAGACGCTGAAGGTCGAGGGCGGCGTCCCGTTCGCGCCGACCCGGCACCTCCGTCGCCTCCAGCGGTCGATGGCCGGGCTCGGACTCCCCGCCCCCGACGTGGACCGGATCGAGGAGGGGATCACGGCCGTTCTCGGCGCCGGCCCCGCCCTCGGGTTCGGCCGGCTCCGCTACATGGTGACCGGGGGAGCGGGCCCGCTCGGGTCGGACCGCGGTGGCTCGCCGCTCACCTATATCGTCACCGCCGGCCCCCAGCCACGACCCCCGGCCGCTGCCACCCTCGCCACCGTCGCGTGGATCCGCAACGAGCGGGCCGCGACGGTCGGGCTCAAGACGACGTCGTATGCCGAGAACGTCATCGCCCTTGCCGCCGCCCACGAGCACGGGGCGATCGAGGCGATCTTCGCCAACACTCGCGACGAGTTGTGTGAGGCCACCGGCTCCAACATCTTCCTCGTCCGCTCCGGGGTCGTCCTGACGCCCCCGCTGTCGTCCGGCTGCCTCGCCGGTGTGACCCGCGAGCTCCTCCTCGAGTGGGCGCGCGAGGCGGGGATCGAGGTGCGCGAGGACCCGATCGCCCTGGCCGCGGCATACGACGTCGACGAGGTCTTCATCACCTCCTCGACCAAGGACGTCCTGCCGATCTCGGGTTGGGAGGGTCGTTCGTATGCCGCCCCGGGGCCGGTGACCGCGAAGCTCGCGGCGCTGTTCACCGGCCGCTCGGCCCAGGACGCCGATCCGTGACGGGCCCGGATCTCCGCACGGCCGGTGAGGCCGCCATCGCGCGCGACTGGGCCTGGCGGCGGCGAATCCGCGCCAACCCACCCCTGTATGCCGTGTACCGGGCCCTCGTGTTCGTGGCTGGGCTGGCCGTCGTGGTTGTCGGGATCCTGCTCGTGCCATTGCCGGGGCCGGGCTGGGTGATCGTCTTCCTGGGTCTGGCGATCTGGGGGTCGGAGTTCCAGACCGCCCAGCGGTTGCTCGGGTTCGTCCGCGGCAACGTGCGGGCCGGGGCGACCTGGGCTGCACGGCAACCGTGGTGGCTCAAGGCGCTGGCGGGTGTAGCCGTGGCCGCGCAGGTGCTCGCCGTCATCTGGGTCATGCTCTGGATCCGTGGCGTGCCCGGGTTCCTTCCCGACGCTCTCGAGTCCTGGCTCCGGATGAACCTCCGCCTCGACTGACTCGAGCCGGCCCTGGTCCGATGGCCGGTTGGTGGGCGGGGGGCCGACCTGATTTCGCGGGCGGCGCGGCGGGCGGGTATCTTGTGTCAGCCTGCGAGGGCAGTCCGGACGTATAGCTCAGC
>JBDTBX010000341.1:0-5674 GCA_039923915.1 Nostocoides sp.
CACCCACGTTTGGGTGTGCGTCCCGGATGGTCCGCGCGGCCACGAGTCCCTCGTCGGTGTGGGTCGGCGGCATCCTGATGTCGATGAGGGCGACGTCGGGGCACGTCTGCCCCACCAGCTCCAGCAGCTCGGTCGCGTCGGAGGCCTCCCCGACGACCTCGACGCCGGCCTTGCCGAGCAAGGCGACGATGCCGGCCCGGGTCAGCATCGTGTCATCGGCCACCACTACCCGCATGGAATCTCCAGTCGGCAGGCGGTGAGACCCAGAATCGTGCTGCCGCCGAGGGCTCCGACACGATCCACGACCTCGATCAGCGGCGAGGTCCGCGGCGTGCCGTCGTCATCCACCTGGACGACGAGCCGACCCCGGTCCTGCTCCGCCGTCACGTGAACGCAGGTCGCGCCCCGCCGCGCGGCATCCTCTACCGCCTCGACCACGCCAAAGTAGGCGGCGGCCTCGACCGGGCCCGGCTGACGGTCCAGATCGCCAGCCCTCACCTGCACCGGTATCGCCGCGAGATCGGCGAAGCCGAGCAACGCGCCCACCAGTCCGACCTCGACCAGAACCGAAGGAAAGATCCCGTGAGCCAGCTCGCGCAGGTCCTGAAGCGCCCCTTGAGTGAGCTGGGTCGCCCTTCGCAAACGTGACTCGGTCTGAGTGTCACCCTCGGCAGCGGCGGCGGCGCGCGCCAGTCGCACGTCGTAGGACAAGGCCAACAGGCTTTGCTGGGCCCCGTCATGCAGATCGCGCTCAAGGCGTCGGCGTTCGAGATCCCCTGCCTCGACGATCCGTTCGCGCGATGAGCGCAGCTGCTCGAGCCGCGCGAGCACCTCTGCCTGGAGTCGCTCATTCTCCAGACCTAAGAGGACTGCCGATCCCAACTGTTCTTCAAGGTGCACCAGGGATGTGGAGTGCTCGACGACGGCGACGACAACTCCATTCCGCGTCAAGCTTGTCGTCCTCCGACCGTTGCCCAGGGAGCTTTGGCTGAGCGGCTTGCCACCAGCATCCACGAGCAGGCCGGACCCGCCGACCCGGTATGCGAGCCGAAGGTCGGGATCGCCGACGGCTTCACCCAGGGCTGCCGCCACATCCCCGGGAGCCGGTATGCCGGCCAGGACGCTGGTGAGATGTGACAAGGCGCGCCGCCTTCTCCTCACGAGGGCGACCGCCACGAAAAGCCCCGCGGCCAAGAGCGACAGAGCCGTGGCCAAGGCTACATACAGACCGAACAGAACAGGGTCGAAGGGATCCTCGCCCCGGTGGCCGAGCCCGACCAGCGTCTGCGCCACGACCACGATCCCGAACAAGGCAGACGGCAGCCCGACGAGCCACGCTTGTGGCCGGGCGGCTCGTGGGCCTCTGGCCGCGCGATAGATCGCCAGGCCCGCGAGGAACCCGCCCGCTCCGGCGAGAAACCAGCGGTGGACATCCGCCACGACGCTCACAACCCCAGGGAGAGGACGGACGAGGAAAGGGTTCACCGTGCAGTTCGCGAAACAGCCCGGGTCGAGGTAGGGGTCCCGGAAAAGCGCCAGCCCAAGCCCGACCAGCGCCACCTCTGAGTAGGCGACAGCCACTACGGTCCGAACGACAGGCCCGCTGGGGGGAGCCAGGGCGACCAGCAGATGCAGCACGAGGGGCAGGGTGAAGCCGGCGACCAAGAAGGCCACACTGCGGACAAGAGGCGGACCCTCAACCCAGCCGACAAGCGGTGCCGCTAACCAGGTGAGGCCGGCCAGCAGGGCCAAATCCCCAGCAAGCGGAACGCGGAGTCCATGGGAGATGGCCAGGCCGGCGACTACGAGCGCGGTTCCCGTGGCCAGCATCAGAGTCGCGGCGGGACCCGAGCGACCGGCATACGACGTGAACCGACCCGCTCCCGTGGCGACCGAGAAGGATGTCACGCCCACCAGGACGACCAGGAGAGCCGCGCCGATGCGCAGAGTGCTGCCTAGCGCTGCACCGAGGCGCTCCATGGTCACCCACCCTAATGAGCCGGCTCGGACCACGTCGTTGATTCGGCCGTCTCACGCCCGCAGGCTCGATAACATCAGCCCTACGACAGCGGGACGGAGACGCACCATGTCGCCATCATCAGCCGCCCGACGTGCGGCAGGGTTCGCCTTGGCTCTCGCGCTGGTCACAACGGTCGTGGCCTGCAGCCCCCGGAGCCCTGCGAGCCGAACACAGAGCCCGGTAGTCCTGGAGCCGAGCGCCTTTGCCGTTGTGGCGCGCTACTCCGCGGTATCGCTGGGGCTGGTGCGTCCTGACGCCCTGGCGATCGCGCCGGACGGCGACCTCTATGTGACGGACAACAGCCAACGGGTAAGCGTCATCTCTGCCAGCGGGCAGGTGCTCCGCAGGTGGGGGAAGGCGGGCACCGGGCCGGGCCAGTTCCGGTTCGTGGCCGCAGACCGGTCCGACCCGACCTCGGTCGCGGGGAAGCTGGCGGTGGGACACGACGGTTTGGTCTACGTGTCGGACAGCGGGAACGCGCGGGTGCAGACCTTCACCGGGCAGGGGCAATTCCTTCGCCAGTTCGGGGGCTATGGCAATCGGGGGGGCCAGTTCCTCTCTCCCTTCGACCTCGTCGTGGACGCCGAGGGCCGCATCTACGTCGCGGACGACCAGAGACAGACACTGAGCAAGATCACTGCCGCGGGCGGGCTGATCTGGCAGATCGGTGGCGGCGGCACGTCTGACCCCGACCTCGTCGGTCATCTGCATCTCAGTACGGTTGATGTCCACGGCCGTCTGGTGGTCGCCAACGACGGCACCGGCCGGATCCTCTACCTGGACGGCAACGGCCACAAGGTGGACGCCTTCGGAGGCACGGGGACCCTGCTGAAGGACGGTCCCTGCGACGTCACGACCGATGACCTCGGTTACACCTACGTCAGCCCTTGCGGCCCCGGTGCGACCTACGTCTTCGACCGCCAGCACCTTCAGGTGGCCTCGTGGCCCGCGTCGGAAGGGGTTCTGGCCACAGCTCCCCGTTTCGGGCCCGACGGCAAAGGGTTCGCTCTAGGGGTCGACGGCTCCATCGTGGTTGTCCGAGCGACGTTGGGCCGGTCATGATCACGGTCAGCCGTCGATGGCCGACCGTGACCGCGATCGCGTTGGTCGCCTGCCTCCTGCCCGGATGCGGGCCGGTGGACAGCGGCGGTGACAAAGCGGGGGGCGACAGGCACGTGTCGCTACGTCTGGCCAGCGCGGCCTACGCGCCGGGAAAGAACACCAGCCACTTCATCAAGGTGCTCGAAGCCATGTCCCACGGCGACCTGACGGTCGTGACGGCCAACGCGTTCGGCGGCTACGCCCCGGATGCAGAGATCCAGGTCGTACGCGCGGTCGCCACGGGCGACGCGGACCTCGGTTGGGTCGGCAGCCGGACGTTCGATTCGCTCGGAGTCTTGAGCCTGGAGGCACTTTCGGCTCCACTGCTGATCGGTTCCTACGCAGTCGAGAACGCCGTCTTGGCGAGCCCGCTGGCCGATCAGCTGCTGGCCGGCGTCGGCTCTGCTGGAGTCACGGGCCTCGGAATCAGCGCAGGCGACTTCCAGCTGCCGATCGGGGTGTCCCATCCGCTCGTCACGCCGGCCGACTGGCACGGTGTGACGTTCGGGACCTACGCCTCTGTCGTGCAGGAGCAAGCGATCCGGGCTCTCGGGGCCATCCCGTTCGAGGCGTTCGGCGACCTGCGGAGGCACGCCCTGGAGACCCATGAGCTCGAGGGCTTCCATCTCGGCTTGCCCTTCTACGGTTCAAGCGACCTGCCGAGCAAGGCGCCCTATGTGACCGTGAATGTGCGGCTCTGGGCCCAGAGCGACGTCAGTTTTGTCAACCCCGATGCACTGGCCAGGCTCAGCCGGCAACAGCGGGAGTGGCTGTTCGCGGCCGCCGCTGACACCAAGCTGTACGCCGCCAGGGTCGGCGCCGACGAGGGGACGGCCATCCGCGCGGCCTGCGCCCAGGGGGCCCGCATGGTGAAGGCCACCCCGAACCAGCTGGCCGCCCTCCGCACCTCGCTCCAAGTCGTCTACGACGTGCTCGAGAAGAATCCTCAGGTCCGCCAGAACATCGCCCAGATCCGGCGTCTGGCCAGCGTCACCACGGCAGAGGCTGCGTCGCCCGTCCCGTCAGGATGCGCCTGGCCCAGGTGAGGTCGGAAACGACGCGAGCAGCCGCGTCCCACCGGCGAGTGGGCTGACCAGTTCAAGGGTGCCGCCGAGGGCCTCGACCCGGTCGGTGATTCCCTGCAGGCCCGAGCCCCGGCTGGCTGCTGCGCCGCCGGCGCCGTCGTCGGACACCTCGACGAGCAGGAAACCGTGCCGGGTGGCGAGGGCCACCTTGACCGTGGCGGCACGACTGTGTTTGACCGCGTTGGCCAATGCCTCCGAGCACACGAAGTACGCGGCAACCTCAACGGCCGCCGGCGCGTGGCCCACGGACCCCACCACCTCGAGCGGCAACGGGCTCTGAGCGGCGAGGTCCGACAGGGCAGCCTCAAGCCCGCGCCGCCTCAGTCCGTGTGGACCGATCCCTCGCGCCAACCGGTCGAGGTGCTCCTGCGTGCGGGCCAGCTGTTGCCGGGCGGTGTCGATCTGCAGCCGGGACTGCGGCCCCGACGCCGTGATGAAGGCAAGATCGAGCACGGTACCCAGCTCGCCGAGGTGGTGCAACGCCCCTTCGCGCGCCCGTGATGCCAGCCGAGACCTCTCCTCGTCGGCCGACTCGACGATTCTGCGTCGAGATGCCGTCACGTCGTCGACCCGCCGAAGAACCTCGGCCTGCAGGCGCGCATTGGCCGTGACGAGCCGAACTGCGGCACCGACGGCATCGACGATCGTCGAGTCGGAAAGCACAGCTGGGTCGTGGATCAGCACCGCCACAGGCGCGCCGTCCCACTCGACACTCGTCGTCGACCGCGCCCCGGCGTCGACAGGGGCCTGAAGCGGGAGGCCCTCGATGTCGATGTACGCCATCTGCTCGGCCACCCAGTAGCCCACTTGAAGGTCGGGGTCGCCTAGGCACGTGGCCAGCTCGTCACGCAGCCAGCGGTTCGGAGACACGCCCAGCTCGACGACGAGGTCGGTCATCAACGCACGGTCCGACCAAGCCGACCGGAGTCCCCAGGTGAGCATGATGGCCAGGACGACCATCGACCCCCCGTAGGCCACCAGCAGCTCGCCGTGCGGACGGTCCCCGAAGGAGAGTGAACGCACGAGCTGCCCACCACCAATCACGACCGCCCAGACGACCGCGGCGGCAAGGGCCAACAGCCGTGGGCGGCCCTGCGAGCGCGACGCGCCCGTGTAACGGCCCAGCGCGACCAGAAGGACCATGAGGGCGACAGCCATGGCCAGCTCTGGGTGGGGCCAGAACGCCTGGCCGACAGCGCCCGCATAACTCACCACCACGGCCGATCGGACCGGAAGAGAGGAGGCTCGGCCGTTGGGATAGGTGAGGATCACGTGCAGAAACGGGCCCCGATGCGCGAACAGAAGCGCCGCGGCGCACTGTCCGGCGAACGCGGGTTCGACATCGGAGAAGTTCGGGGCGAACCAGGCAATCCCTGTCGCCATCAAGAGCCACCCGCTCCACGAGGCGGGCCTCAGTCGAACTGCGACGTGGCCACAGGACAGGAGGGCCAGGCCGACAACAAGATCA
>JBDTBX010000342.1:0-5930 GCA_039923915.1 Nostocoides sp.
CACCCGGTCGCGCAGCGTGCCGGCGTCCTCGAACCGCTCCTGGGCAGACAGCACCTGCAGTCGGCCGGTGAGGGCCGACATGACGCGCCGGCCGTCGCCGGCGAGCAGGGCGATCGCCTCGTCGACGACCCCTGCGTAGGAGTCGAGGGTCTGGGCTCCGGTGCACGGGGCGCCGCAGCGGCCCATCTCGGCCAGGGCACAGGCGGTCGAGAAACGCGTGACCGACAGCCGTTTGGTGCACTGGCGCAGCGGGAGGACTTCGTGGACCGCCGCGATCGCCGACTCCGCGGAGACCCGTGAGGTGAACGGGCCGACGTAGCGGGCTCCGTCGGCGCGGACCCGCTGGACCACCGAGAGCCGGGGGAAGGGCTCGACGGTCAGCTTGACCCACTGCGCCCTCTCGGGGCGGGTCGAGCGCCGGTTGTAGCGTGGCTTGTGCTCGGCGATGAGGCGCAGCTCGCGGACCTCGGCCTCGAGCGTCGTCGCGCAGACGATCGGCGTCACCGAGGCGGCGAGCCGGACCATCTCACCCATCCGAGAGCGCTTTTCGGACGCGGTGAAGTAGGACCGAACGCGAGTCCGGATGTCGACCGACGTGCCGACGTAGAGGACCCGGCCGCGATCATCCTTGAAGACGTAAACCCCTGGCGCAGAAGGCAGTCCGTCGGCCAGCCAGCGCTTGCGACGCGTCGCCGGATTGACCCGGGACGTGTAGGCCGCGAGCTCCTCGAGGGAGTGCACCCCGAGCGAGCCGACCCGCTCGATGAGCCCGTGCAGCACGTCGACCGTGGCGCGTGCGTCGTGCAGGGCGCGGTGGTCGGGCGTTGTGTCGGCTCGGAAGAGCACCGCCAGGTTGGACAGCTTGTGGTTGGGCACCTCGTCGCGCTGGACGAGCTGCCGGGCGAGGTGGACGGTGTCGAGCACCTGGTTGCCGGGCCACCGGTGGCCGGTCTGGGCGGCGGCGGCCTTGAGGAAGGAGATGTCGAACCCGGCGTTGTGGGCGACCAGGACGGCGTCGCCGGCGAACTCGAGGAACGCCGGGAGCGCCGACTGGATCCGCGGGGCGGACCGGACCATGGCGTCGGTGATGCCGGTCAGCACCTGGATGAAGGCTGGGATCGGCCCGCCCGGCTGGACGAGGGTCTGGAACTCGCCGAGCACCTCACCGCCCCGGACCTTGACCGCCCCGATCTCGGTGATGCCGCAGTCGCGGGGGCTGCCGCCGGTAGTCTCCAGGTCGACGACGACGAAGGTGACGCCGGCGAGCGGCGTCCCGAGGTCGTCGAGGGTGCCCTGGATCATCGGCATGTCGATGACGCTAGGTCCGACCACCGACACGGCTTGCGAGGCGCGCACGATGACGCGGTACACCCACGGTCACCATGCCTCGGTCGTCGTCGCCCACGCGACGCGCACGGCCGTCGACTCAGCGGCATACCTGCTGGCGCACCTGACGCCGGGGCTCAGTGTCCTCGATGTGGGCTGCGGGCCCGGGTCGATCACCCTCGACCTCGCCGCGACCGTGGCGCCGGGTGTGGTCGTCGGGATCGAGCCGGGCCCGGAGGTTCTTCAGGTCGCGCGGGCTGCAGCGGCCGAACGCGCCGACACGACCACGCGATTCGAGCAGGCCGACGTGATGGGTCTGCCGTATGGCGACGACGCGTTCGACGTCGTCCACGCCCACCAGGTCCTGCAGCACCTCGCCGATCCGGTGGGGGCCCTGCGGGAGATGCGGCGCGTATGCCGACCCGGCGGCCTCATCGCGGTCAGGGACGCGGACTACGGGGCCATGACGTGGTGGCCGCCGACCGAGGGGATGACAGCCTGGCTGTCGACCTATCAGGAGCTGGCGCGGAGCAACGGGGCCGAGCCGGACGCCGGGCGGCGCGTGCTGTCCTGGGCGGTCGAGGCCGGGCTCGCCGAGGCTGACGGGTCGGCGTCGACCTGGTGCTACGCGACCCCCGAGTCGCGGCAGTGGTGGTCGGAGTCGTGGCAGGCCCGGGCGTTGCAGTCGGCGTTCGCCAGCCAGGCACGGGAGGCCGGCCGGAGCCAGGCTGATCTCGAGTCGTATGCCGCGGCGTGGCGCGAGTGGGGATCGGCACCGGACGGGTGGTTCGTCATCGTCCACGGCGAGGTCCTGGCCCGGGTCTGACACGCAATGGGCCGCCCGGCCGGGGCTGTCGGTGGTCGCTTCTAGCGTTGGTGACAACGACAACGAAGGGAGCACGCCATGGAGTCGATGCGAGTCGACTGCACGACCTGCCCGGCACGCAACATCCATTGTGACGGGTGCATGGTCATGGCCCTCGCGCAGTTTCCGGTCATCGACCGGACGACCCCGCCGCCCGGCCTCCAGCTCGTGCTGGACGCTGACGACCACGCCTGTGTCGACCGGTTCGTGGCGTCCGGGCTGCTGTCGCCCGTCGGTGCCCACGAGGTGCGGGTGCTGGCCGACCCCGACACCCGCTGGCAGGAGCAGGTCGGCTGACACCGGTCGCTCGGTCGGCCGACCTAGCATGACCGGGTGATCCGCCCGCTGCCGAGGACCTCCGCGCGGCGCCTCGCCGTCGGCTGCGTCGGACTGCTGCTCATCGCGGGCTGCTCGGGTTCTGGGTCCGCCTCGCGTTCGGGGAGTGGGTCGGGGTCGCCGGCGGCCGCCCCGGGGTCGCCGGCGGCCACCGTCGACGGACCCGAACGCGAGGCTGCGCTCGCCGCCCTCCTCGATGCACGGGCCCGGGCCATCACGACGCACGACCGGGCCGCGTTCTCCGCCACCCTCGCCGACCCCCGGTCCGCCTACGGCACCAGACAGCTCGCGGCATACGACGCCATGGCGCTGCTCCCGTTGGCGGACGTCGGCTATGGCACGGTCCAGGTCGCTCCGCCGCTGACGACGGACCGGGCGAGCGAGCTCGGGCCCGGCGCGTGGGTGGCCCGGGTCGAGGGCCACTACGAGCTCGCCGGCTACGACACCGGCCCGCGCACCTTCGACACCTACTTCACGGCCGTGCGGGCGACGGCGGGCTGGCGGTTGGCCGACGATGTCGACGGGGGCAGCCAGCCACAGCCCTGGGACCTGCCGGGGATGGCGGTGGCGCGCTCGGCGACGAGTCTGGTGATGGGCAATGTCCCCGAAGCGACGCTGCGGGCCTACCTCGCGATCGAGGACCGGGCCGTGAGCCGGGTGAGCGCCTTCTGGACCCGGCCGTGGCCGCGCCGCCTCGTCGTCGTCGCGCCGGCCACGGTCCCGCAGATGCAGGGCCAGCTGAGCGCGCAGCAGGGTGATGTCAGCCAGGTCGCAGCCGTCACCGATGGCCCGATCGACAGGGGCTCGACCGCCCACAGCGACCGGATCGTCCTCAACCCCGTGGCCTTCGCCGACCTCCAGCCCGCCGGCCGCACGGTCGTGCTCACCCACGAGTCGACCCACGTGGCCATCCGATCCTCCCTGCCCGGGCGCGTCCCCACGTGGATTTCCGAGGGAACCGCCGACCTCGTCGGCTACAGCACCGTCTCCCTTGCGGACAACCAGATCGCCGGAGCCCTCGTCGCCCAGGTCAAGGCATCGGGCCCGCCGCGAGCGCTGCCCGTCGACAGCCAGTTCGACGCGGCGACCACGATGATCGCGCCGATCTACAACCAGGCCTGGCTCGCTGCCCGACTCATCGACCGCGCGGTCGGTCCCAGCGGACTGACCCGGTTCTACGTCGCGTCGGCGAGCGCCGGATCAGACTCCGATGTCGAGGCTGCCACCGCCAAGGCGTTCCGGACGGTGCTGCGACAGACCGTGGCCGCCTTCACGATCACGTGGCTGGCCGAGGTGCGTCGAGTGTCGGGCCGTCGCTGAGTCCCCCTCCAACGCCCCCGTCGAACGTCAGGTCGACGTGTTCCATCGCCAGCGCCTGTCGGGCGATGCGGGCGAAGCCGGGCGCGAACGGTCGTGCCCCCCAACCCAAGGCTCTGACGAGTGAGGCGGGCACATGGTGAGGTGCACGGCCGGTGGCGCGCGCGGCGAAGTCGGTCAGCGAGAGGTTGTCCGGTCCGCCGACGCTGACGCACCGGCCGGTCAGGGCGTCGTCCCGGGTGGCACGGACAACCGCGGCAGCCACCTCGCCGACGCGGACGAAGTTCATCGGGCTTCGGGCCGGACCGAGCAGGCGAGGGCGGCCGTCACGTCCCGCGGAGGTGGTCACGATGTCGGCCCACAGTTCGACGAATGCGGTGGCACGAATGATGGTCCAGGACATGTCGGTCGCGCGCAGGTGAGCCTCGGCGGCAGCCTTCATCCGGAAGAGCTCGATCGGGCTGTCGATGGCCACCCCCACCACGGACACGAGGACGAGGTGGCAGCCGGCTTCGGCGGCGGCGTCGATGAGGACGATAGCGGCGTCCCGGTCGACGGCCCCCGGGCCGGCCCCATGACGCGGGTCCATACCCGTCATCGCCGCCACGACGTGTGAGGCCCCCGCCACTGCGGCCTCGGCCTGGCGGGCATCGGCCACGTCAGCCGTCAGCAGCTCGGCGTCCGCCAACCAGGGGTCGGCGTCGGTCGACCCGCGGCTGCCCCCTGCGTGCCGCGACACCACCCGGACGGGTACACCTTGGCCAACGAGCGACGCGGAAACCTGCCGGCCCAGGCGCCCGGTTCCGCCGACGACGCTGATCACGGCCGACCAACGGCCTGCCGGACGGCACCGTCGGCGTCGAGGCCGGGGTGTCCGATCGGCTCCACGGGCTCGAGATAGAAGCGACAGCCTTGCACCAGACCGTCGCGGACCGTGAACACCTGCACACCGGCGAGGTGCACCGCCACTCCGTCGCGTCGGGTGCCGTGCAGGGCCAGCTCGACCCATACGCGCTCACCATCGGCGACGACGTCGTGGATCGAGGCGCACAGATCTGGAACGCCGGAGAACAGGGCCTGCCAGTTGCGCCGGACCTGTTCGGTTCCGACGAAGTCGCGTGCCGGGTGGATCGGGTTGGTCAGCGCGTAGTCCGGGGCGAAGCAGGCGACCAAGCCCTCCAGATCGTGGGCATTGGTCCGTTCGAAGAGGATGGCGATCAGCGCGGTCGACTCGACACATGGGACGGACACGGCGACTCCTATTTGGATCCAGTAGACTGGAATGGATAAGGAGGATGATCCGCTTGCCAACACCGGACGTCAAGAGCCGAACGTATGACACGACCGGTCGTCGAGAGAAAGCCGCCGGTCGGCGCAGGCAGATCGTCGAGGCGGCACACCGGCATTTCCTTCTCGACGGGTATGCCGCGACAACGGTCGCGGTGGTCGCCGAGGACGCGGGCGTGTCCGTCGACACCATTTACAAGACGTTCGGGGGCAAGCTGGGGCTCCTCGAGGCAGCGTGGTCGCGTGCCCTGGAGGGGCGAGGGGAGCGGCCCGCCGAAGTGAGAGCAGATGAAGCGGCAGCGAACGGCAACGCGGAGGCGATGATCGCGACCTGGGCGAGGTTGTCCGCCGAGGTTGCCGGCCAGACCAGCCGATTGCTCGGGCTCATCCGGTCCCTGGCCGTTGTGGACCCTGCGGTGGGAGACCTCTATGAACGGATCGAGGCGACCCGGACCGACCGAATGACACACAACGCGCAGTTGCTCGCCGCCACTGGCGCGCTGCGGCCCGGGCTCTCCCTCGATCAGGCACGCGACATCATGCTGGCCGTGTCCGGCTATCTTCCCGAGCCGTTGCTGGACCGAGCAGGCTGGTCGGCGTCGGACTACGTCGACCTCGTCGACCGGCTCCTGCAATCCGCCCTCCTGGCCAGTGCCGAGCCCCAGACCGTGGCACCGGCCACGGGGGTCCGCCCGGGGTGAGGGCGCCACGCGGTCCGAGTCGCGCCGGATGTCTCAGGGCTCGCTGAGCCAGGTCAGGAGTTGGCTGCCCACGCGCGGGTCGTGCAGCAACCCGAGGT
>JBDTBX010000343.1:0-12499 GCA_039923915.1 Nostocoides sp.
ATGAGGATGACGACGACGAGCGACGCCTCGAGTCCTTCGCGGAGGCCGATGAGGGCGGTGCTGACGAGCACGGGAACAGTCCTTCGTCCGAGTTAGGGTTGCCTTACCTTGCTTAGGTAAGCCTAACTTGGGCTGCCCGTCAAGTCCAGGGCGTGATTCGGTCCGCTCCGCCTACGCTCGGGGTCATGGCTACCCGACGGACCACGGCGAGGCGCACGGCATACGTCCTCGGTGGTGGCGGGATCCTCGGGACGACCCAGATCGGGATGATCCGAGCCCTCGCCGAGCACGGAGTCCGGCCCGACCTCGTGCTCGGCACGAGCATCGGCGCCCTCAACGGCGCGTTCGTCGCGGCCGACCCGACGCCGGCCGGAGCCACCCGGCTCGCTGACGTGTGGCGGGCCGTGCGCCGCACGGGTGCCTTCGTCGAGAACCCCGTCCGCCAGGCCGCGCGGGTGGCCCGCTACCGGACGCACCTGCTCTCCAACGCACCGCTCCGGGCGATCATCGACGATCACCTGCCGGTGCACCTGATCGAGGACCTCCCGGTTGCCTTCCAGTGTGTTGCCGCGTCGATCGAGGAGGCCGGCGCGCGGTGGTTCGACGCCGGGCCGGTCACCGACGCGGTCGTCGCGTCCTGCGCGGTGCCCGGGCTCTTCCCACCGGTCGAGATCGACGGGCAGCACTACCTCGACGGCGGGCTCGTCCACTCGATCCCGGTCGGGCGGGCCCTGGAGCTGGGCGCCACCGAGATCTACGTCCTCCAGGTCGGCCGGGTCGAGCAACCGCTGCAACCTCCGAGACGACCGTGGGAAGTCGCCATGGTGGCCTTCGAGATCTCGCGGCGGCACCGGTTCGTCCACGAGATGGCGTCGGTCCCGAGCCACATCGCGATGCACCTCCTGCCGAGCGGTGCGCCGGAGAGCCCGAACCTCTCCCTCGGCTACAGCCGGCCCGCGCGGATGACCGAACGAATGGACCAGGCGTATGCCGCGAGCACGGCCTACCTCGAAGCCTCAGCGACCGACGGGACGGGGTGAGCTCGATTGGGGATGAAGGGGATTCCGCCCCCGCCGCTGATCATCCGGCGGGCCATGCACGTGGTCTGGCCGTTCGTCGGCTTGGCCGTCTCCTACCTCGCCCTGCCGTTCGTCGTCGCGGGCTGCGTCCAGGCCCTCGTCACCCGATCGGCCCGGCTGCTGCGGATGACCGGCCTGGTCGTCCTCCTCGTCTGGGTCGACATCCGGTTGCTCCTCGGCGGCTGGCGACTCTGGTTCGCCTCGCCCCGCAAGGACTCGCCGACGTGGGTCGAGGACCACGAGCGCCTGCTCGTCGCATCGCTCGACGAGGCACTGGCCCTCGCCCGGCGGTGGGTGGGCTTTGACGTCGTCCTCGACGAGCCGATGTGGTTCGGTCGCGACGATGCGCCACTCATCGCCTTCGCCCGACACGCCGGTCCGGCCGACTCGCTCGCCATCGCCTGGCTGCTCGCGAGGACCGCCGACCGGCTGCCTCGGATCGTCCTGGCTGAGGCCCTGCGCTGGGATCCCGGCCTCGACACGATCCTTTCCCGGCTGCACTCCTACTTCGTTCCCGCATCCTCCGCGCGGGGCGAGGACCGGGCCAGAGGTATTGGGGCACTTGCCCATTCGCTCCAAACACACGACGTGCTCCTCATCTTTCCCGAGGGTGAGAACTGGTCCCCCAACCGTCGCCGTCACCTGATCACCCGCCTACGGTCACGCGGTGAGGCCGCCCGCGCGAGACGAGCCGAGCAGCTGCGCAACGTGCTGCCGCCCCGGACGGGCGGAGCGGTCGCCGCGCTCACCGCCCGGCCCGATGCCGACGTGATGATCGTGGCCCACGCGGGCTTCGGCCGGCTCACCTCCCCCAAGGACATCTACGCCGCCATCCCGTTCCGGGACCGTCCATTCCTCGTCCGGACCTGGACGTATGCCGCGGACCAGGTCCCCACCGACCCGGACGGCATCACCAACTGGATCGAGCACTGCTGGACCGAGGTGGACGCCTGGGTCACCGCCCACGAGGGGCCCTAGGTCAGCCGAGCGCGAGGGCGTCGCGGTGGGCCAGCGCCGGATCTCCCGTCGCGTCCAGACGGCCGAGCCAGTTGGACGGGAAGTGCCGCATGGCCTCCTCATGCCCTTCCGCGTCGTCGCTCGGCACCCGAAGGTCGACTCGACTCTCGGGCATACGGGCCGCCGTGGGCTCCTTCTCCACCATGACAAACATGATGACGCCCCAACCAGGGCAACGTCGGCCGAACGGATGACCCCGCGCTCAGGCGCCCGAGGACCCCCGGACCGAGTCCAGCCACCTCCGCGCCACCGTGAAGTCGTCGTCGCCGTTGAGCCGGGCGACGGTCGCTGCCCGCTGGTCGGCGCGCGGATAGCTGCCGAGGAAGCGAACGTCGGCGCAGACCCGCTTGAGCCCCATCAGTGCCTCGCCGACCCGCTCGTCGAGGACGTGCCCCTCAGCGTCGATGGAGAAGCAGTACGACCCCATCTCGTCCTTCGTCGGTCGGGACTCGAGGCGGGTCAGGTTGATCCCCCGGCTCGCGAACTCCTCGAGGAGGGCGAGCAACCCGCCGGCGTGGTCGTCGCGCTGGAAGAGGACCAGCGTGGTCTTGTCGGCTCCGGTCCGCGGCGGGAGCGCGCCGGGTCGGGCGATGAGGACGAAGCGGGTGACGGCGTTGCGGATGTCGCCGATGTCCGTCGCGAGGACGGCCAGCTGGTTGTCGGTCGCTGCGACGGGGGCGCACACCGCCGCGTCGAAGTGGGGAGCCTCCTCACCGCCGAGATCCGTTGCAGCAGAGGCGGTCGACAGGGTCGGAACATAGACGGCCCGGGGCAGGTTGGCCCCCATCCACCCCCGGACCTGCGCCCAGGCGTGCGAGTGCGTGCCGATCGAGTGGACGTCGGTCAAGGTCGTTCCCCGGCGACCAGCGAGCACGAAGGTGATCGGCACCAGGACCTCGCCCACGACGACGAGCGGTGCACCCTGGGCGAGCGCGTCGAGCGTCGCGGTGACACCGCCCTCGACGGAGTTCTCGATGGGAACCATCGCCGCGTCGACCTCCCCCGCGCGGACGGCCGCGATGGCGGCGTCGACCGAGGCGTATGCCGTGCGCTCGGATCCCGCTGCCGGGCTCCACCCGTTGAGGGCCATCTCGGTGAAGGTCCCGGCCGGGCCGAAGTACCCGTAGTGCGTCATGAGGCAAACCCTGTCACGGTCCTCAGGGGCGCGGTCGGCCCGTCCGTGCAGCGGCGAGCGCCTGCTGCTCCTCAGGGCTGAGGGTCACGTCGCTCGTGCCGCCGACGATGCCCTTGGCGTAGGTCCGGGACTCACCCCGCGCGTGGATCGCGGAGATGACCACCCCGTCGCCGCCGTCGTCGACGAGGGCGGCGCTGAACGAGAGCCGGCCACCCATGTCGCCGAAGGCGTCGTAGCGGACGACCGCCACGTGTCGCAGCGCCTGGGACAGGTCCGAACGCAGGGCAGCCAGGTCGCCGGCGCCGACCGGCCGGTCGGCGCGGAGCCGGTGGACCTCCCGCGTCAGGGCGGTCACCCGGACGGCCAGACCGAGGACGAGGAGCGCGAGGAGCGTGACCCCAACGACTGCGGCAATCTCCCCGGGCGACATGCCGCGCAGCCTATTCCGGGCAGGTCATAGGGTCGTGAGCGACATGACCTTCGACCTCGCCGCCGCCGCCGTCACGTTCGCCTCGATCTTCGTCATCGAGCTGCCCGACAAGACGTTGATCGCAACCCTGGTCATGGCGACGCGCTTCCGCCCGCTCCTCGTCTGGATCGGGGTGTGCCTGGCTTTCCTCGTCCAGACGCTGGTGGCGGTGACCCTGGGTGGGGTCCTGTCCCGGCTGCCGCGCACTCCCGTCGAGATCTTCGCCTGCGTGATGTTCCTCATCGGCGGCTTCATCCTGCTTCGCGGCGCGACCAGGGCCACGGAGGAGGAGGTCGAGGCGGAAGAGGAGTTCGGCGAGCGAGCGAACCGGGTGGCCAAGGGCTGGCACGTCGTCACCCTGTGCTTCGGGATCCTCTTCCTCGCCGAGTGGGGCGACCTGTCCCAGATCCTCACCGCGTCCCTCGTGCTGCGCTACCACGACCCGGTCTCGGTGTTCGCCGGTGCCTTCCTCGCCCTCGCCACCGTGTCCGGCCTGGCGGCTGTCCTCGGACGGGCCCTCCTGACGAGGATCCCGCTGGCCCTCGTCCGCCGCATCGGCGGCGCGGTCTGCCTGCTCCTGGCCGCGGTCACCGCACGGCAGCTCGCTGGAGCCTTCTGAGCGGGACCGCAACCCGGCCCGGGCGGGCAACCCACCAGAGCAGGACGAGGGTGACGACGGCGGCATACATGTCGCTGTTCTGGAGGACCTTGCCGACGAGGATCGGCGGGACCCCGTCGGAGATCCAGGACACGCCCCACCACGGCATACGGCAGAGGAACCAGCCGGTCATCGCCAGCCCGGCGAGCAACCGCCGCCGGTCGCGCAGCGGATCGGGGCCGAGCAGCGCGAAGACCGCCACGACGATCCAGTGGAAGTGGTGGATCCACGAGACCGGCGAGATGAGGTTGGCCACGAGCCCGACGACGGCGACCTCACCGATCGAGTCGCCGCGCAGGAACATCTCGCGGGCCAGCCAGAAGCCGAGGACGGCAACGGCCCCGGCCAGCAGGATCCACAGCACGGTCCCCGCCGTCCCGGACGGCCCGATCCGGATGAGCACCCCGCGGATGCTCTGGTTGGATGTTCCCCCGTTGGGTCCGAGCCGGGCCGGGTCCGACAGCGCCCCTCCCCAGAACGCGAACGAGTCCTCGGGCAGCAGGACCCAGGCGAGCACCGTGACCAGGGCAGCCGACCCGACGGCCATCGCCGCCATCCGCCACCGGCGGGTCACGAGGTAGTGGACGACGAACACACCCGGCGTCAGCTTGACCGCCGTCGCCAGCCCGACGAGGACGCCCTCGGGAACGCCGCGGAGCAGCCGGGGTCGCGGACGCCGGATGTCCATGAGGCAGGCGAGCACGATGAACGCGTTGACCTGCCCGAACCGGATCCCGTCCGACACCGGGTGCAGCCACAACATCGGGATGGTCAACCCGGCGAGCAGGAGCGGCAGCCGGGCGCCTGCCCGATGGATCAGTCGGTACCCGGAATACCAGACGATGCCAGCTGTGGCGGCGATCTGGAGAGCCGTCCAGATCCAGCCGACCGCGCCGAACGGCAACAGGGCCAACGGCATGGCGAGGATCGCGGCGAACGGCGGATAGGTCGAGGGAAGCAGCTGCGGCGACTCGGTCATCGCCGCGTAGATCGGCCGACCGACGAGGATCGACTGCCCCGCCATCCGATAGACCTCGACGTCGACCTGCCACTGGTCGAGCGGCCAGAAGACGAGGTAGCGCAGAACCACCGGCAGCGACCCCACGGCGATGACCACGCCGGCGAGCAGCCACATCCGCCACGAGTGGGTCGGCTGTCGGGTCACCACGGCATTCTGCCTGTCCGCGGGACCGTAGCCTGTACCGGTGAGCCACCAGCGCCGATCCTCGACGGCTCGCGCCGCGGTCGTGGCCCTGCTGGGGCTTGTCCTCACCGTCGTCGGCGTGATGACGTCGTATGCCGCGCACCAGGAGTCCGCAACAAGCTCCGCACCCGCCGCCGCGGACCCGCACGGCTCGGTCATCGTCATCGGCACCGGCGGGATCACCTGGTCCGACGTGAGCCAGAGCAGGACGCCCGCACTCTGGTCGTTCCTGCGGGACGGGTCGAGTGCGGCGATGACGATCCGGTCGGTCTTCACCAACACCTGCCCGATCGACGGCTGGCTGGGCCTTGGCTCCGGAGCCCGCGCCGCCGGCCCCGGCCCCGACGGCGCCGCCGAGCGGGCCCAGAACCAGCCCTGCGCGCCCCTCTCGCCGACGGTGGCCGGGCAGGTGGCCGACTGGGCGACCTACCTGACGATCAACCGGGGCAACCGCTTCGACTCCCGGCTCGGCCTGCTCGGCGACGAGGCCGCGACAGCCAAGACCTGCGTGCAGGCGATCGGCCCGGGCGCAGGGGTCGCGGCGGCCACGTCCACCGGCGCGGTCGCCCACTACACGGGGTTCGCCATGGACTCGCTCACGGCCGACCTCGCGACCTGTCCCATCACGCTCGTCGATGTCGGCGCGGTCCGCGACCCGACCGACCTCGCGACCGGCGAGCAGACGCCGACGACGAGCAAGGCTGACCAGATCGCCGCGATCGACGCGAAGGTCGCAGCCGTCGCCTCTGCCGCACCCAACGGCGCGAACATTATCGTCGCCAGCCTGGCCGACGCCGGCACGACCGAGCGGCTGCGGCTGGCGGTCGCCAGGGGACCGGCATACGGACCCGGCACCCTCGCCTCCCCCAGCACCAGACAACCCGGGCTGATCCAGCTCCAGGACGTCACGACCACCGTCCTCTCACTGAGCGGCCTGCCCGTCCCGGACTCCCTCGGCGGCGCGGTCCTCGGCCGGAACGCGGCCGAGAGCAACTCGGTCGACCTCGCGAACGGTCGGCTGCGCGACCTCGTCGACTACGACGAGGCCAGCCATGAAGTGCACTCCCTCGTGCCGCCGTTCTTCAACGGCGTCGTCTACTCCCAGATTGCCATCTATGCGATCGTCGCGCTGTTCTGGCGCGGAAAGATCGGCTCGGAACGGACCCGGCTGCGCTCGTTGCGGCTCACCCGGATCGTCGCCGTCGTCGCCGCCTCGATCCCGGCCGCGACCTTCCTGGCGAACCTGCTGCCCTGGTGGCGCTTCCCGAACCCGATGGTCGCCATCGTCGCGTCGGTCGCCCTGTTCGTCGCGCTGATCGCCGCCACCGCCCTGCTCGGACCGTGGGGGCGTCGCCTGTTCGGGCCGATGGTCGTCGTGACGACGACGACGATGCTCGTCCTGGGGCTCGACGTGATGACCGGGTCGCGGCTGCAGCTGTCGTCACTCATGGGCCTCCAGCCGGTCATCGGCGGGCGCTACTACGGCCTCGGCAACGTCGAGTTCGCACTCTTTGCCACCTCGGCCCTGCTGCTCGCCACCGTGGCCGCCAACCGGTTCGTCCTGACCAAGCGCCCGCGGATGGCCGCCGTTGCGGCCGCTGTGATCGGCGGGATCGCGGTCGTCGTCGACGGCGCCCCGATGTGGGGCGCCGACGGCGGCGGCCCACCGGCGCTGGGGCCGGCCACGGTCTACCTCGTCCTCACCCTGCTCGGCATCGCCATCACCTGGCGGCGCGCCCTGGTCCTGGCGGCGGCGACGGTCGCGGCCTTCCTCCTCGTCGCCTTCCTCGACTGGCTGCGACCGGAGAACTCGCGCAGCCACCTCGGCCGGTTCTTCCAGTCGATCATCGACGGCGGCGCCTCGGACATCATCATCCGCAAGCTCCAGCAGAACCTCGGACTGCTGTTCGGCAACTACCGGCTGACCCTGCTCGTGCCCATCGCGCTCGTCTTCGTCATCTACGTCATGGCCCGCCCGACGTCGTGGGGCTCGCGGGCGCTACAGCGCTCGTTCGACCGGGCACCGGTCCTGCGCCCTGGACTCATCGCCGTCCTCCTCATGCTGACCATCGGCTTCCTCGTCAACGACTCGGGCGTCGCGATCCCCGCCGTCGGCGCCACGATCGCCGTCCCGTTCATCATCGCGACCTCCGTCCGGACCCTGGAGGACGAGACCCGCCAGACTCAGCCGAGCCGTTCGGGTCGCCGGGCTCGTTGAGCGCGCTCGCCTCGCCCGAGAGCGACGATCGCGACCCAGGCCAGCAGGCCGACATACGGTGCGACGTGCCGACGGAAGCCGAGGGTGACCCGCTCGACGGTCGGCGTCATCCCCGATACTCGACCCGGCACGTAGGCGACAGCCATGACGACGGCCCGCCCGAGGAGGACGAGGTCGAGGCGGCTGGCGGCGAGGGCCGGCAGGGTCGCCCAGGCGAGCTGGTCGTACCAGGGCAGGGAGTACGGGGCGGCGAGTGCGTATGCCGTTCCGAAGACGAAGGTCCACCGCATCGCCTCTCCCGCAACGGACCTGGGCGCGAGATCCCGCGTGAGGCGCGCCAGCAGCCAGGCCAGGACGAGGGTCATGACGCCCGCGAGCACGAAGACGAGGTTGCGGACCACGACCGATGACAGCGGTCCGGTGAGCAGCTCGACGAGCAGTCGCCAGGGGGTGGCGAGGGAGACCGACCGGCGAGCCTTGCCGAGCTGGCCGTAGACCTCCAGGCCGAAGGCGAGGTGGAGTGGCACGACGACGACGAGTGCGCCTATGACCAGGCCGACGATCCGCCTCGTGCCGGTGCTGTCCTTGACCCGGAGCCAGGCGATGATGACGGCCAGCCCGACGACGGCATACGTGACCTTCGTGCAGACCGAGAGCCCGACCGCGCCGCCCGCGAGGAACGGGTGATCGAGGGCCAGCCAGATCGCGAGCAGTGCTGCGACCGTGGCGATCACGTCGACGTGCGCACCAAGGACACCGGCACCGAAGACGACCGGGTTGACGGTCCACAGCAGGTCGACCCGTGTGCGGTCGGTCGCGATGCGCAGGAGCAGCCAGCGGCAGCCGAGCCAGGCGAGGACGACGACGACCTGCCAGAGCCAGACCACCTGACGGAGGTTGTCGCCACCACCGGCCGCCGTGAGCCACTGGAGGATGCTCGCGAACGGGCCGTAGACGCTCGGTGTCGTCATCCAGGGCGCCTCCACGTGGGAGGTGATCGGGTCGTGACCGCTGTGCCACCCGATCGGAGACACGGCATACGGGTCGCCGCCCTGCAGGAGGATCCGGCCGTATGCCGCGTAGTTGAGGTGGTCCGCGGAGCCGAACGGGGCGGTGACCAACCCGACGACCGCGAGCATGCCAGTGAGCCAGGTTGCTTGCGGGACAACGCTTCTGGACCGAAGGCCGGCAAGCACACCGAGCCCGCCCAGGAGGTAGCCGCCGGTGAGCAGGACCGCGGTGACTGCCGGGGACAGGTGGCCGGGCAGTGACCCCGGCGCCCAGCCGCGCGGGCCGAGGTCCGGGCTGGCTGCATTGGGTCCGGTGACGCCGACGACGAGCAGCAGGACGAACGACAGCGTGAGCAGGCACCCCGTCATCCGCCGGCCCGAAGGGCTGGCTGCTGCGTCAGGCGCGGCCACGACGGCGACGGGCACGGAGGGCGAGCCAGACGTCGCGGTACTGCGCCGCCCGGTGCAGCTGCCCGCGCCAGTCGGTGCCGCTCGCCCGGTGCTGGAGCGGGCAGGGAACCTCCCGGACGACGAGCCCCGCCCGCAGGACGTCGACGGTGAGCCCGGTCTCGACGCCCCAACCACGGGCCAGTGGGCGGGCGGCCTCGAAGGCAGCCCGGGTGATGCAGCGCATACCGGAAAGGGGCTGGGTGGCTCGCCAACCGGTGAGCTGGGCGATGCCGTTGCGGGCGAGGTTGACGACGAGCCCCCGACCTGCCGCAGACCCCTCCTGCGGCGGCAGGAGCGCGATCGTCATGTCGGCCTGGCTCGTGACGACGGGCGGGATGAGCACCCCGAGGTTGCGGGCGGTGTCTTCCAGATCGGCGTCGACGAACAGCAGCGCCCGGGCGGCGGCCCCGCCATCGCCGTTGGCCTCCTCCTCCGCCACGCGCCGGGCTCCCGTCTCCATGGCCGCAGCCTTGCCCCGGTTGCGCGGGTGCCGCACGACGATCGCCCCGGCCGCCTCGGCGACCGCGCCGGTGTCGTCGCTGCTGCCGTCGTCGACGACGACGACGAGGTCGATGCCGGCGATGTGCTGGAGGCCGGCGATGGTGGCGCCGATCCGCTCCCTCTCGTCCTTGGCCGGGATGACTGCTGCGATCATGGTCGGGCCCCGCTCAGCGCAGGGTCACCTGCCGGGAGAGCAGGCCCGACCTGGCCCGCCGCTCCTCGGCCGTGAGCGGTGCGTCCGAGGCCAGCGCCGCGGCATACCGCGTACCCCAGGCCGCCAACTCCTGCTCGTAGTCCGTGGCCTCCAGACCGGGGTCGAGGTCCCAGACCGGGACGAGGAGTCCGCAGGCGCGGAACGCTCCGAGCAGCCTGGTGGGGCCGCCGAGCGCGTCCTCGCCGGCGGCGTGCAGCCGGGCGAGGGCGTCCGTCGCGGCGTCCTCGTCGTCACCGAGCACCAGCCGGATGTGGGTGCGGTCGCCGATCCGGACCCAGAACGCCGACGGCAGGGCGGCCATCCGGCTCGTCGGGACGACCGACTCGTTGGCTCGGTCGAGGGACTCCTTGGCGTCGCCCTCGAGTTCCTGGTCTCCGACCCAGAACTCGAAGCCGTCGTGAACGGTCGCGAGGAACGGCTCGTCGACGAGGAGGTCCTGGAGGCGAGGCGTGTCAGCGGTCGGAGGGGCCAGGTGCACGACGGGGGTGCCCGCCTCGACCGATGCGGCCGCGAGCAGCTGGGCGGCGAGGTCGCGGGAGGCGTCGCCGCTCGAGCCGCCGGACTGCATCCCCACCATGACGGTGCCGTCGCCCCGGTGCAGCCCGGGCCAGGCCAGCGGGAGGACCGTGGCGAGGGTGGCCTCTGCCGGCGCGCCCTGGGGTGCGCGGCCCTCGGCCCACGTCACGGTGGCCGTGGCCGCCGGCAGGATCTCCCGAAGGGCGACCCACTCCGTCTCGGCGCTCAGACCCTCGAACGGCCGACGGACGAAGGGCACCACCCTGGCCCGACGGGGCGACCCCTCGATGGTGGCGTCCTTGCGCCGACGCGATGCCTTGCCCATGCGCCAACCCTAGTGAGCGCCGGGCCTCGGAGGCTCAGTGGCCGCGGCGGCGGCTCGGGCCCCCGAGAGCAGCCCAGACGGTGACGTTCCCCCGGTCGTCGGAGACGCCCCACTCGTGAGCGACGCTGCGGACGATGCGCAGGCCGCGACCGGACGCGGCCCAAAGGACCCGCGGAGCCGGGCGCGGCGGCGTGTCACCCCCGCCATCGGTCACCTCCACCTCGACGGCCTCGCCCTTGACCTTCCAGCGGACGCGCACCGTGTCATCGGCGAGCGGCCGCGCGTGCCGAATCGCGTTGCTCACCAGCTCGGAGGTGACGATCTCGGCCTCGTCGACGATGTCCTTGGGCAGGCCGCGCGCGATCAGGTCGGCGACGACGGCTCGCCGGATCCGTGCCACCGACGTGGCCCGCCACGGAGCCCGCACGGTGCGCACGTCACCCTCCCCGACGGCACCGCCGAAGTCGTCGAGTTCGTGGCTCGGCAACATCGACACCACCTTGCGTGCATCTGCGGTCTGAGTCATGGCCCGCCCTCGTCTGGTTCCAAAGAACTAGACGACTCTAGCCATTTCGGGCCAGTTCCACCATCACGAATCGAGGACGATTGGTGATGATGGCATCAACGCCCAAGTCGACGCATCGCCTCACGTCATCGGCCTGATCGACCGTCCAGGCAAAGATCTGGTGACCCTGGGCGTGCTGTCGGTCGACGATCTTGGTCGGCTTCCTGAGCAGTCGCATGTCCAGACCCAGTGTCTGGACACCCTTGGGGAGCGACCCGTCACGGAGCCAGACCGGGATGTACTCGACGAGGTAGACCAGTCCCACGCCCTTGTCGAGAGCCCGCATCCGCTGCAGCGCGAGGTGGCTGAACGACATCACTCTGGCGCTGTGGCCGCCGGGCCCAACGCCACCCGGGCCGGTGAAGCCGAAGCGGTGCAGGCTCGCCGCCACGGACTTCTCGACCCGGCCCGCATGCCGGCTCGGGTGCTTGGTCTCGATGAGGGTGATGAGCGGCCGGTCGACCGTCGTGACGGTTGTGAGCAGGGTGTTCAGGGTGAGCAGCTGATTTCGGTGGCGGTCGGCCCCCTCGGAACGGTCGGCGTCCCGCTGCTTCCAGGAACCCCAGTCCAGCTGCTCGAGCTGAGCCAGTTCGAGGGCCGCGACAACGCCGTGCCCGTTGGAGGTGCGGTCGACCTTGCGGTCGTGTACGCAGACGAGGTGGTGGTCGGCCGTCAGCCGCACGTCGCACTCCACGCCGTCGGCGCCCTGCGCGATGCCCTCCTCGTAGGCAGCGAGCGTGTGCTCCGGTTCGTCGGCACTCGCCCCTCGGTGGGCGAAGACGAGCGGACCCGCGGGGAGGGTGGCAGCCGACGATTCGGACACAGCGCTCATCCTGCCGCACCCGTGGGAGTGGGAGGATCGGGGCTCGCCGACCCACCTCCCCGTTCACACTTCGCGAGGCTCCCGCGTTCCATGACCGTGAACCTGCCGCCCTTCCAACGCCTCGTCGATGACCACTGGCGTGACGTCGCCCGGCTGGCCCACGCCCTGGCCGGGCCGGTCGACGGTGACGACGTCGCGCAGCAGGCGTGGGTCCAGGCCCTCGCGGCATACCCCTCGTTGCGATCGGCAACCAACCTGCGCAGCTGGTTGCTCACGATCACCCACCGGTGCGCGATGGACGTCCACCGCCGCCGC
>JBDTBX010000344.1:0-6491 GCA_039923915.1 Nostocoides sp.
ACGAGCTCGCCGACCGGATCTCCGTCCTCGACGGCGGCCGGATCATCGCCGAGGGCACCCCGGCCGAGCTCAAGCAGCTGGTCCCCGGCGGCCACCTCCTGCTCGAGTTCGCCGACCTGGCCGATGCGACAGCCGCGCGCTCCGCACTGGGGGCACACGGCATACGAGGTCGATCGGATCCGTATGCCGCAGAGGATGATTCGTCCGAAGCGTCACTCTCCCTCCGGGTCCCGAGCGACGGGAGCGTCGCGTCACTCCGGTCGGTCCTGGCCGAACTCGAGGGCCAGCGGGTCGAGGTCGCGAGCCTGTCGGTGCACCTGCCCGACCTCGACGACGTCTTCCTTGCCCTGACCGGTTCCCACCACACGACGGAGGCCCTCTGATGACCACCCACTCCGAACCCACCCACGCCGAGCCCCTGCGCGACGTCCTCACCATGCTGAGGCGCGACCTGCGGCACTCGCTGCGCAACCCGATGATGACGCTGAGCGGGATCGGCACCCCGGTCATCATGATGCTGATCTTCGTCGGCATGTTCGGTCACATCATGTCGCCACAACTCGGTGGGGTCGCCGGCAGCTACGTCGCCTACCTGACCCCGGGCGTGATCCTCATGGGACTCGGGGCCGGGGTCGCGACGACCGCCATCAACCTCAACGTGGACAAGAGCGAGGGAGTCATCACCCGTTTCCGCACGATGGCCATCAGCCGCACGTCAGTGCTCACCGGGCCGGCGATCGGTTCGGTCATCCGCAGCCTCGCCTCAGTGACCGTCGTGCTCCTCGTGGCCACGGCCCTCGGATTCCGGGGGACGACGAACCCGCTCCGGTGGCTCGCGGCATACGGGCTCATCGCCCTCGTCGCGGTGGCCTTCACCTGGCTCGGGACCGCCTTCGGTCTGCTGGCCAGCAGCCCGGCGACCGCGAACTCGATGGCGCTGATCCCGCAGTTCCTGCCATTGCTGAGCAGCGGGTTCGTGCCCCCGGACCAGATGCCTGCAGGCATGCGGTGGTTCGGCGCGCACCAGCCGTTCACGCCGCTCATCGAGACGCTGCGCGACATCGTGACCGGGCGCCCGCTCGACAGCGCCTGGCTGTATGCCGTGGGCTGGTGTCTTGTGATCTGGGCCGGTGGCTTCCTGTGGGCGCGTCGGATCTACAACCGCGAGCAGGGTGCGCCGGCGGCCCCCAGCGTCGGTCAGCTGATGAGCCACTGACCTGGCTCCTCAGCTCCCGGGCAGGATGTCCTGCTGGGCGGGGACCTGGTCCTGGCGGAGGATCCCGACCGGGCAGGTCAGCCCGTTGGGGCCGTGGTTGCAGTAGCCACCCGGGTTCTTGTGGAGGTACTGCTGGTGGTAGTCCTCGGCGTACCAGAACGTCCCGGCCTCGCTCGCCGGTCGCATCTCGGTCGCAATCGTGCCGAGGTGGTGGCTGTCGAGCTCGCCCTGGAACCCCTCGCGGGTCGCGTTGGCGGCGGCCTCCTGGCCAGGGGTCGTCCAGTAGATCGCCGACCGGTACTGGGTGCCGACGTCGTTGCCCTGGCGGTTGGCCGTCGTCGGGTCATGGTTCTCCCAGAACGCCTTGAGGATCAGCTCTGGCGAGATCTTGGCCGGGTCGTAGGCGACGAGGACAGCCTCGGTGTGCCCGGTCCGACCTGTGCAGGTCTGCTCGTAGCTCGGGTTCGGCGTGTGCCCACCCATGTAGCCGGCGGCCGTCGTCACGATGCCGGGCAGGCGCCACATGATCCGCTCTGACCCCCAGAAGCAGCCCATCGCGAGGTAGATGACCTCGGTCCCGTCCGGCCACGGTCCCTCGAGCGGGGTGCCGAGGACGGCATGGGTCGGCGACACGTCGAAGCCGCGGTGGTCGCGGCCCGGCAGGGCCTCGTCGGCGGTGGGCAGGGGCTTGGCAGAGCGGGATCCGAAGAGCATGTGCCATTCAACAACGGCGCGGGCCGGTCCGTTCCTTTCCGTCGCCTTACGCTCGGGGAATGACGTCACCAACCGGCCCCACGCCCCAAGATGCGTATGCCGCGCCGCCGGCCTCCCTGTCGCTGCGGTTTGCCGCCCCCGACCGGGTCGACCCGCCGCGGATCGCCGATGAGAAGTCGAGCCTGACGGCATACCTCGAGTTCTACCGGGCCACCCTGGAGGCCAAGTGTTCGGGACTGACGGCCGATCAGCTCAACGACCGCTCCATCTGGCCGTCGACGATGAGCCTGCACGGGCTGGTCCGGCACCTGGCCGGGGTGGAGCGGTGGTGGTTCCGGATCAACTTCGCGCACGAGGCCGTGCCGATGCTCTTCTACACCGACGAGGAGCCCGACCTGGACTTCGACGGTCTGGCCGACGACCCGCTGGCCGACTTGGCGATCTGGCGGTCCGAGTGTGAGGAGTCGCGCCGCGTCGTCGCAGCGGCGGGGCTGGACGACACGGGGGCAATGATCATGGGCGCCCACGACGCGTTCTCGCTGCGCTGGCTCATGCTGCGGATGATCAGCGAGTACGCCCAGCACTGCGGCCACGCCGACCTGCTCCGCGAGCGCGCCGACGGCTCGACCGGCGCCTGACCAGCCGTCAACGAATCGACCCCACGTCAAGCCCTCTGAACCGGCGTTTGACGTGGGTCCATTCTGGGGCGCGAGGGTTCCGGCCCGGCAGAAGCGCCCGTATGCCGCGCTCCTCGACGGGACCTCGTCGGCGGCGCGAACATCACGTTGCCGCAGCCGGACAACCAGCACCTGGCCGCGCCGAGCGGCCCCGAATCCGCACGATCCGCACGATCCGCACGTGGAACGCCGTGAGCAACACCCCGATGCTCGGCGTGAACCGGGCGCTCGGATACCGGCAGGTTGCCTCCGAGTTCGAGTGGCGGAAGACTCTGACGACATGAACCAGCCGTTGCCGCCGCTGCCCGACACGGCTGCCGCGCGTGCGGCTTACGACGTCTGCCAACGGTTCTCGACGCCGAACCTGCTCGCGCACTCGACTCGGTCCTACCTCTGGGCTGGGGCGTATGCCGCGGAGCGCGGACTGGACTTCGACGCCGAGCTGCTCCACGTGTCGGCGATGGTGCACGACCTGGGGATCGCGGCGACCTTCGAGGCGGTGACCACGCCGTTCGAGGTCGTGGGGGCGGAGATGGGGTTCGTCGTCACCCGGGGGCTCGGCTGGCCGGCCGATCGATCCGAGCGCGTCGTCGAGATCTGTATCAGGCACATGCGCGACGACGTGGCGGCTGATGTCGACGTCGAGAGCCACCTTCTCCAGGTCGGCACGAGCGCCGACGTCTCAGGGGTCGGCGCGATGGACTTCCCGGCGCCGTTCCGCGAGGCGCTGTTCGTGGCATACCCCCGCACTGGCTTTCCGGGCGAGTTCGTCGCGGCGTTCGAGCGGGAGGCCTCGCGCAAGCCGGGGTGTGCGGCGGCCCGGCTGCTCGCCTCGGACTGGGCACAGCGGATGGCGACCAACCCCCTACCGGCCTGAGGCCGTCGTCCCCTGAGCCCTTAGATTGGGCGCCATGACCAGCGACGGCCTCGGCTTCTCCTCCCGCGCTCTTCACGTCGGCCAGGAGCCCGACCCGACGACCGGTGCCGTGGTGACGCCGATCTACCAGACCTCGACCTACAAGCAGGACGGGATCGGCGGGCTCCGCGGCGGCTACGAGTACTCGCGCAGCGCGAACCCCACCCGGGCCGCGCTGGAGACCCTCGTCGCCGACCTCGAGGGCGGGGCGCACGGTTACGCGTTCTCCTCCGGGCTGGCCGGTCAGGACTGCGTCATCCGTGGCTTGCTGCGTCCCGGCGACCACGTCCTCATCCCGACCGACGCCTACGGCGGCACCTTCCGGATGTTCGACAAGGTCGCCCAGCCGTGGGGCATCGACTACGACATCGTCCCCGTCGCCGATGCCGACGCCGTGCGTGCGGCGGTCCGCCCGACGACCAAGATCGTCTGGGTCGAGACACCGACCAACCCGATGCTCGGCATCGCCGACATCGCCGCGCTGGCCGAGATCACGCACGCCGCTGGCGCGGTCCTGGTCGTCGACAACACCTTCGCCAGCCCCTATCTGCAGCAACCGATCTCGCTCGGTGCCGACATCGTCACGCACAGCTCGACGAAGTATGCCGGGGGGCACAGCGATGTCGTCGGGGGCCTCGTCGTCGTCCGTGAGGGACTGAGGATCACCGTGCCCGACGGCGACCCGATCGGCCCGGATGCAGCCACCCGCGTCGGCTTCCACCAGAACTCGATCGGTGCGATCGCCGGCCCGTTCGACTCCTGGCTCGTCCAGCGGGGGCTGAAGACGCTCGCCGTCCGGATGGAGCGGCACTGTGACAACGCCCAGAAGGTCGTCGACTTCCTCGCCGCCCACCACGGCGTCTCGCACGTCTACTACCCAGGCCTTCCCGACCACCCCAACCACGCCGTCGCTGCCCGCCAGATGAAGCGGTTCGGTGGCATGGTCTCGTTTCGGGTGCGGGCGGGCGAGGACGTCGCGGTCAAGGTCTGCGGCGAGACCCAGCTGTGGACCCTTGGTGAGTCGCTCGGCGGGGTCGAGTCGCTCATCGAGCACCCGGCACGGATGACGCACGCCAGCGTTGCCGGCTCACCACTCGAGGTGCCGAACGATCTGTTGCGGCTCTCGGTGGGCATCGAGGACGTCGAGGATCTGATCGCCGACCTCGGGCAGGCCCTCGACCGACTCGCATGAGCGGGCTCGCGTGACCGCTGGCCCCTACCTCGTCGTCGACGTCGGCTCCACCTTCACCAAGGCTGCGTTGGTCTCCGGCGGCGGCGACCTCCTCGGGACCGCAGCGCACCGGACGACGATCGAGACCGACGTCATGAACGGGTATGCCGCGGTGGCCGGTTCGCTTGCGGCGCATGGCGATCCGGCTGAGATCTTGATGTGCTCCAGCGCCGGCGGTGGGCTGCGGCTGGCGGTCGTCGGCTACGAACGTGAGGTGACGGCGCAGGCCGGCCGCCGGGTCGGCCTGACCTCGGGCGCCAAGGTTGTCCATGTCGCCGTGGGACCGCTCGGTGCCGTGGGTGTCGACGCTCTGCGGGAGAGTCGGCCGGACATCGTCCTGCTCGTCGGTGGGACTGACGGCGGCAACCAGGAAGTGTTGCGGCACAACGCGACTCGTCTGGCGAGGGCCCGGATCCGGCCGCCGATCGTCCTGGCCGGGAACGCCGAGGCTGCCGGAGACGTGGCTGCGATCCTCGCCGCGACCGGGCGCCGCTTCGTCGTCACCGACAACGTGCTGCCTCGCATCGGCGTGATCAACCCTGAGCCCGCGCGCTCAGCCATCCGAGCCACCTTCCTCCAGCACGTCATCGGCGGAAAGGGGCTCTCCCGCGGCCCCGCCTTCGCCCGGCTGGTCCGGGCGGCCACACCCGACGCCGTCCTCACCGGGGTCGAGGTCATGGCCGACGTCGTCGGCGGCGATGTCATGGTCGTCGACATCGGCGGCGCGACGACCGACGTCTACAGCGTCCTCACGCCGCAGGGAGAGGACGCAACCCTCGCCAAGGACGTCGTCGGTCCGCTCTGGCACGCCCGGACGGTCGAGGGTGACCTCGGCATGCGCTGGAATGCAGAGGGCATCGTCTCTGCCGCGTCATCGGAGCGAATCCTATTGTCGCAGAATGCGATCGAGTATGCCGCGCACGTCGCCTCCGACGTCGGCCACCTCCCCGGGGGGCCGGCCGAATGGGCCGCCGAGCGTGACCTGTCAGCCGCCGCGGCGGTCGTTGCGGCCCGCCGTCACGCCCGGTCACAGAGCCCCTCGGAGGGCCCGCGTCCACTGCGGGACGTGCAGCTGCTCGTCGGCTCCGGCGGGGTGCTCCGCCACGCGCCGGACGGCACGGCCGGGTTCGTTCTCGACGCGATCCGGGCCGATCACGCGGGTGGCTGGCGGACCCCGCAGGACGCGCGGACAGCCGTCGACGCGGCATACGTCCTCTGTGCCGTGGGGCTGTTGGCGCCGGACCACCCACTGGCCGCCCGCCGCCTTGCCGCCACGGTCATCCCCGGCGGGCCCTGAACAATCGGGTCGACCCCTGTCGGTGCCCGTCCGTAGGCTGGCGGGCATGACCTCTTCAGCGATCGAGGCCGAGCATCTCGTCAAGGACTTCGGCGGTGTCCGCGCCGTCGACGACGTGAGCTTCACGGTCCCTCAGGGCAGCGTCCTCGGGCTGCTCGGCCCCAACGGTGCCGGCAAGACGACGATCGTCCGGATGATGACGACCCTGACCCCACCCACGAGCGGGCGCGCTCGGGTCGCCGGCCACGACGTGGCGAGCGAGGCCGATTCGGTCCGGCGGTGCATGGGACTCACCGGCCAGGCGGCAACCGTCGACGAACTACTGACCGGCCGCGAGAACCTCCGACTGATCGGCAACCTCTACGGGCTGCCGGCCGCGCGGGTGCGGGACAGGGCGGCCGAGATGCTCGAACGGTTCTCGCTCTCCGATGCCGGCGACA
>JBDTBX010000345.1:0-3242 GCA_039923915.1 Nostocoides sp.
TAGCCCCGAGCGGAACCTCCAAACCAAGAGGTAGATCCACCGGCAGGCAAACCGTACACCAACGTGACGCCTGTGACAGGCGAAGCGAGTTCTTTGATCAAAATTTCGGAATCGTTGCAGGTCAGCGGCGCTGTTTCGGCCCTCTGTCTTTCCGGTCGCACGGCTACCTACCGGGGCGGTCACCCGGTCTGCTTCGCGGTGCTGGGGCCCGAGCGGGTTGACGATGCAGGGATCATCTGCGCAGACGTCGGACGCGACCGTCGCGCTGGGGAGGACGTCCAGCGGACAGCCAGCCCTGCGGCATACGGTGGAGACGTGACGGCGATCGGCGAGCCCACCGCCCCCCTCCCCCGTCGCGCTTGGGTGGCCGAGTCCTTCCTGGTCCTCGGCGTCTCGCTCGGGGCGAGCGGTATCTACTCGGTCCTGACCATCATCGACCGGCTCACGGTCCACCGCGCGCTCTCGTCGCAGACCTCGACCCTCAACAACTCGGTCACCCCCGACCGGCCGTGGCTCGACCTGGCCTACCAGCTGGTGGGCATCGGGCTCGGAGTCGTCCCGGCCCTGCTCGCCATCCACCTGCTCTCCAGCGACGAGCCGGGCGCGCGCCACGCGATCGGCTTCGACCTGGGCAAACCGCTGCAGGACCTGGGGCGCGGCGCGCTCATCGCCGCCGCCGTGGGGATCCCGGGCCTGGGTCTGTATGCGGCAGCGCGGGCCCTGGGGTTGAACACCACCGTCGCCGCGGCCAACCTCACCGACCACTGGTGGGCCGTCCCCGTGCTCATCCTCGCCGCCGGGCAGAACGCCGTGCTCGAGGAGGTCGTCATGATCGGCTACCTCTACCGGCGCTGGCTCGGAGCCGGCTGGTCGTTGCCACGGGTCATGATCCTCTCGGCGCTCATCCGCGGGTCGTACCACCTGTACCAGGGCTTCGGCGGGTTCCTAGGAAACGCGGCCATGGGCCTGATCTTCGGTTGGGTCTACACCAGGACCAAGCGGGTCGCGCCGCTCGTCGTGGCCCACACCCTGCTCGACGTCGTCGCCTTCGTCGGCTACACCCTGCTGAAGGGCCATCTGTCCTGGATCTGAGCTGACGGGTACCCCCGGGGGCGCGCGACCCGGCGGGCTACACTCGCCAACGGCCAGTGACCTCGCAGGCCGACCCCCGCAGGTGAGGAGTCCACGGATGGCCCAGACCGACCTCTCGGGAGGCGCATCCGGCGCGACGTCCGGGGTGGGTGCACCGGGTCGGGCCACCATCGGGGCCAGGACACTACGGACCGACCGGTGGTGGGTCCAGCCGCTCGTGACGTTCTCGCTGCTGGTCCTGTGGCTGCTCTACGCGCTGGTCCGGACCGCTTCGCAGCGCGCCTACTTCGTGTCCGAGTATCACTACCTGTCGCCGTTCTCGTCGCCGTGTCTGTCCGCCTCGTGTGAGGCGGGCGCGCGCGACTTCGGCACCTGGTTCGGCAGGTTCCCGCCGTTCGTGCCGTTGGGGCTGCTCGTCCTGCCGTTCCTCCTCGGCTTCCGGTTGACGTGCTACTACTACCGCAAGGCCTACTACCGGTCGTTCTGGCTGTCCCCGCCCGCCTGCGCCGTGGCCGAGCCGCACGAGAAGTACACCGGCGAGACCAGGTTCCCCCTCATCCTGCAGAACGCACACCGCTATTTCTTCTACGCCGCAGTCATCGTCTCGCTCGTCAACACCTATGACGCCATCAGGGCCTTCCAGGGCAAGGACGGCGGCTTCGGGATCGGCCTCGGGACGCTCGTCATGGTGGCCAACGTCGTCCTGCTGTGGACCTACACGATCAGCTGCCACTCGTGCCGCCACCTCATCGGTGGGCGGTTGCGGCACTTCTCGGCGCACCCGGTGCGCTACAAGCTGTGGACTCAGGTGTCAAAGCTCAACACCAAGCACATGGAGCTGGCCTGGACGACGTTGGCGAGCCTGCTCATCACCGACGCCTATATCGCCCTCGTCGCGTCCGGGCACCTCACCGACCTTCGTCTGTTCAACTGACATGACTCTTCGACTGAACTGGCTGGTGAACTGAACGCATGACCGAGATGGAGCACCACGACTACGACGTCCTCGTCATCGGGGCCGGCGGTGCTGGCCTGCGGGCCGCGATCGCGGCCCGCGAGGCAGGGCAGTCGGTAGCCGTGATCTGCAAGTCGCTGTTCGGCAAGGCCCACACGGTGATGGCCGAGGGCGGCATCGCCGCCAGCATGGGCAACGTCAACAGCAACGACAACTGGATGGTCCACTTCCGCGACACGATGCGGGGTGGCAAGTTCCTCAACTCGTGGCGGATGGCCGAGCTGCACGCCAAGGAGGCGCCGGATCGGGTCTGGGAGCTGGAGACCTACGGCGCGCTCTTCGACCGCACCCCGGAAGGCAAGATCAGCCAACGGAACTTCGGCGGCCACGAGTACCCTCGCCTCGCCCACGTCGGTGACCGCACCGGTCTGGAGCTCATCCGCACCATGCAGCAGAAGATCGTCTCCCTCCAGCAGGAGGACGAGCGGGCCACCGGCGACCCGGAGAGCCGCCTGAGGGTCTTCGCCGAGGTCACCGTCACCGAGCTGCTCAGCGCCGCCGACGGCGCGATCGCCGGCGCCTTCGGCTACAGCCGCGAGCTGGGCCGGTTCGTCCGCTTCAACAGCGCGGCCGTGATCCTGGCGACGGGCGGCATCGGCAAGTCGTTCAAGGTGACCTCGAACTCCTGGGAGTACACCGGCGACGGTCACGCCCTCGCGATACGGGCCGGGTCGACGCTGATCAACATGGAGTTCGTCCAGTTCCACCCCACCGGGATGGTCTGGCCCCCGTCGGTCAAGGGCATCCTCGTCACCGAGTCGGTCCGCGGCGACGGCGGGGTGCTGAAGAACTCCGACGGCAAGCGGTTCATGTTCGACTACGTTCCCGATGTCTTCCGCGGCCAGTACGCCGAGACCGAGGAGGAGGGCGACCGCTGGTACACCGACCCCGACCACAACAAGCGGCCCCCGGAGCTGCTGCCGCGTGACGAGGTCGCCCGGGCGATCAACTCCGAGGTCAAGGCCGGTCGCGGCTCACCCCACGGCGGCGTGTTCCTCGACATCGCTTCACGGCGCACGCCCGCCGAGGTCATGAAGCGGTTGCCCTCGATGCACCACCAGTTCAAGGAACTGGCCGACGTCGACATCACGCTGGAGCCGATGGAGGTCGGCCCGACCTGCCACTACGTCATGGG
>JBDTBX010000346.1:0-7313 GCA_039923915.1 Nostocoides sp.
GCTCCCGACCGTCCGCTGCCCCAGATGTGGGGTCACACGCGTCCCGCCAGCCCCACCGATGGTGGTGCGACACGCCGGGCGCTCCTGCGGCATACGGGCGGACTGGGCCGCTGACCTGCGCAAACGCGGCGGCGGGGACTCGGCACCGCTCACCTCTTGCGTTGGGGGTCGCATCGGGCGTAGGTTCCTACATCTAGTGGTTACACCGATGTAGTTCGCCCACATGTTGTGCACAGTCTCATGCACAGGCTCGTAGACAGAGGAATCGGGGTTGTCCACAGTTTGTTCACACAAGTGTCCACCGGTCCATCCACATGACAGGCGCCGGCGAACCGCGATCAGGGGAGAGGTGAGGCGACATGCACTGCCCGTTCTGCCGGCATACCGACTCCCGGGTCATGGACTCCCGGGCGACCGAGGACGGCACGTCGATCCGGCGCCGTCGTCAGTGCCCGGAGTGCGGTCGCCGCTTCACGACGATCGAGACGGCCAGCCTCTCGGTCGTCAAGCGGTCCGGCGCGACCGAGCCGTTCAGCCGGGACAAGGTCCTCGTCGGCGTCCGCAAAGCCTGTCAGGGCCGGCCGGTCTCCGAGGACGACCTGGCCCGGCTGGCCCAGCGGGTCGAGGAGACGATCCGAAGCCAGGGCAGTGCCGAGATCGACGCGCACGAGGTCGGTCTGGCCGTCCTCGAACCGCTGCGCGAACTCGACGAGGTGGCCTACCTGCGGTTCGCCAGCGTCTACCAGGCCTTTGAGTCCCTCGAGGACTTCGAGAGCGCCATCACCCTCCTGCGCGCGGAGCACGCCCCGACCGGCACCGAGCCCGCGCCCCGGGGGACCTAGAACCCGGTCGTATGCCGTGTGCTCGAGCCGCGGCATACGGCCGCCCAGCAGTCGGGCAAGGACGTCCAGCGGTAGAGCAGTTGGAGACAGCACAGCGCAGCAGCAGGACAGCAGGACCACTGTCAGTGGTCACCGATAGAACTGATGACGAAGATCATCGGAAGAGGAGCAGCGACATGACCGAGACCGCACGTGCAGGGGCCCGTCGTTCCGGGAAGGACCGGGGGGTCAAGATCGAGCGCATCTTCACCACCCCGGGGGTCCACCCGTACGACGAGGTGACCTGGGAGAAGCGCGACGTCGTCCAGCAGAACTGGAGGACGGGGGAGACGATCTTCGAGCAGCGCGGTGTCGAGTTCCCCGACTTCTGGTCGGTCAATGCCTCGACGATCGTCACGACCAAGTACTTCCGGGGGGCGCTGGGCACGCCGCAGCGCGAGACCGGGCTCAAGCAACTCATCGACCGGGTCGTGCTGACCTACGCCAAGGCCGGTAAGGACCACGGCTACTTCGGCTCGCCCGAGGACGCCGAGCTCTTCGAGCACGAGCTCACGTCGGCGTTGTTGCACCAGGTCTTCAGCTTCAACAGCCCGGTCTGGTTCAACGTCGGCACCAAGAGCCCGCAGCAGGTTTCGGCCTGCTTCATCCTGTCGGTCGAGGACTCGATGGACTCGATCCTCAACTGGTACAAGGAGGAGGGGTTCATCTTCAAGGGCGGGTCCGGCGCCGGCCTCAACCTGTCGCGGATCCGTTCGTCCAAGGAGTTGCTGTCCTCCGGTGGCACCGCCTCCGGTCCGGTCTCCTTCATGCGCGGAGCCGACGCGTCCGCGGGCACGATCAAGTCCGGTGGCGCCACCCGCCGCGCGGCAAAGATGGTCGTCCTGGACGTCGACCACCCCGACATCGTCGAGTTCGTCCAGACCAAGGCGCGCGAGGAGGACAAGATCCGCGCGCTGCGCGACGCCGGCTTCGACATGGACCTCGGCGGCAAGGACATCGTCTCGGTCCAGTACCAGAACGCCAACAACTCGGTCCGGGTCAACGACGAGTTCATGAAGGCCGTCGAGGACGGCACCGAGTTCGGGCTGCGCTCGCGAGGCGACGGCTCGGTCATCGAGACGGTCGACGCCCGCGACCTGATGGGCAAGATCGCCACGGCCGCGTGGGAGTGCGCCGACCCCGGGATCCAGTACGACGACACGATCAACGACTGGCACACCAACCCCGAGACCGGCCGGATCACCGCGTCCAACCCGTGCTCGGAATACATGTCACTCGACAACTCCTCGTGCAACCTCGCCTCGCTCAACCTGCTGAAGTTCCTCCGCGACGACGACACCTTCGACGCGGCCACCTTCGCCAAGGTCGTCGAGCTGGTCATCACGGCGATGGACATCTCGATCTGCTTCGCCGACTTCCCGACCGAGCCGATCGCCATCACGACGCGTGACTACCGGCAGCTGGGCATCGGCTATGCCAACCTCGGCGCGTTGCTCATGGCGACCGGTCACGGCTACGACTCCGACGGCGGCCGGTCACTGGCCGCCGCGATCACCTCGCTGCTCACGGGCGCGGCCTACAAGCGCTCAGCCGAGCTCGCCGCGGTCGTCGGCCCGTATGCCGGCTACGCCCGCAACGCCGACGCGCACAAGCGGGTCATGCGCAAGCACCAGGCCGCCAACGACACCGTCCGCACGCTGGGCACGATGGACCGCGACATCCACAAGCTCGCGACCAAGGCGTGGGACGACGTCGTCCAACTCGGTGAGAAGCACGGCTACCGCAACGCCCAGGCGTCGGTGCTCGCGCCGACCGGCACCATCGGCTTCATGATGGACTGCGACACGACCGGCATCGAGCCGGACTTCTCGCTCGTCAAGTTCAAGAAGCTCGTCGGTGGCGGTTCGATGCAGATCGTCAACCTCACCATTCCGCGCGCGCTCAACCAACTCGGTTACACGCAGGAGACGATCGAGGCGATCATCGAGTTCATCGCCGACAAGGGCCACGTCATCGACGCCCCCGGTCTCAAGCCGGAGCACTACGAGGTCTTCGACACCGCGATGGGCGAGCGGGCCATCTCGGCGATGGGCCACGTCCGGATGATGGCGGCCACCCAGCCGTTCCTCTCCGGTGCCATCTCCAAGACGGTCAACCTGCCCGAGACGGCCACGGTTGACCAGATCCAGGACGTCTACGTCCAGGGCTGGAAGCTCGGCCTCAAGGCGTTGGCCGTATACCGGGACAACTGCAAAGTTGGACAGCCGCTGTCCGACGGTGGCTCGACGGCCAAGGACAACGCGGCCGCCACGGCTGCCGCAGGTGTGGCGCCGACGGTGGTCGAGAAGGTCGTCTACCGGCCGACCCGGGAGCGTCTGCCCAAGCGTCGCCACTCGCAGACGACCTCGTTCGCGGTCGGTGGCGCAGAGGGTTACCTCACGGCCGGCACCTACGAGGACGGACGCCTCGGCGAGGTGTTCCTCAAGTTCGGCAAGCAGGGCTCGACCCTCGCCGGCGTGATGGACGCCTTCTCGATCGTCACCTCGGTCGCGCTGCAGTACGGCGTGCCGCTGGAGACGTTCGTCGAGAAGTTCACCAACATGCGCTTCGAGCCGGCCGGCATGACCGACGACCCCGACGTGCGGATGGCCCAGTCGCTGATGGACTATGTGTTCCGTCGGCTGGCTCTGGACCACTTGGACTTCGACACCCGTTCGTTCATGGGGATCCACACGGCCGACGAGCGGGCCCGCCAGCTCGAGACGGGCTCGTACGCCCCCTCGACCGACGACTGCGACGAGGACCTCGAGGACGAGATCGTCTCGCTGTCCCAGGGCATCGGCGCCTCGGCCAAGAAGGCGTCGACCTCGTCGGCGGCTGTGGTCGAGGGCAAGGACCTGGACGCCGACGAGGTCAAGTCAGGTGCTGGTGCCGCCTCGGCCCGTGAGGTCTCCTCCGAGATCCACTCCAGCCAGGACCTGCTCGAGAAGTTCCAGGGCAAGTCGGCCGACGCGCCGATGTGCATGACCTGCGGGACCAAGATGCGCCCTGCCGGCTCGTGCTACGTCTGCGAAGGCTGCGGCAGCACCAGCGGCTGCAGCTGACCGATCTCCAGTCGGCCAGGCGTGGGCCCGGAGTAAGTGCGCTCCAGGCCCACGCCTGCATCTGGGCCCGGCGACACCTGGGCTCGACTGAACCGCTGCCGGCGATGATCTCCCCGGTGCGGCGTCGAAATTCACTCCGACCGAGCCTTGAGAAAGGGACGTCAGGGGGCCACCGCCGAGGCCAGATTGAAAAAGTCCGTCGGTACCGCGGTCTTGAGCCGCCAGGTGATGGCGATCGGTCGATCTCCCTGGTGGCTGACGTAGGTGGCCGGGCCGAGGAACAGGTAGGGCGACGTACCGAACTCATCCTTCTGTTCGTACCGGACGAACAACAGCACCGTGCTTGAGCCGTCCAGGTAGCGGCGGCCGGTTGGAGACTCGAGCGACGTCGTGGACTGCGACTCCCAATGGAACAGCATGGGGCTGATCGCATAGTCGGCGTACAGGGTGGTCGGAGAATAGTCGGCTTCGGACTTCTTCAAGGTGATGAAGAAGGCGTCGACGTTACGTTCCGCCGAGTACCAGACGCCTTCGCGGAAGCTGTTGGGCATGCGTGGGAAGTCCAGCGCGGCGAGGATCTCTTCCCTCTGATAGCGCGCATGGACACGCAGGGGAACATCGCCCAGGTCGCCCAGCATCGGCATCGATACGTGCCGCGCAGCGTCAAAGGCCACGTCGACGACCGAGGCGACTTCTGCGCGCGCCGCGTGTTCGCCGACCAAGGCAGTCAAGCCGCTCTGGCAGTCGGTAAATCCGCCACCGTCCGACCAGAACGAGAAGTAGAGCATGCGAGCGAGGCGTTGCTCGAGGCGTGACATCTGGGCATAGGGCGGAGCATCGTCCGAGAGGAGCCTCGTGTATGCCTCCTGTCGCATCGGGTCGTCGACGTGAGCAAACGCCCGCACGCGCTTCAGCAGTCGCTCCTCCAGGTCCGAGCCGGGGAGCGTCGGCAGGCTGGCGTCCCGCCGCAGGCGGGTCCAGGAGTGGCTGCCTCGGCGCAGGATGTCGCTGAGTTCGATCCCGCTCTCGGCAAGGAACGAAGGCAGGTCTGTCTCCCCGGCGGTGCGCATGTGGGCGACGATCTGTGTCCAGCGAGTACTCAGCTGCGCACGGATATTGTCGAGGACACATTCTTGGGCCTGCCGGTCCAGCCGGATCTGGCACCCGGAGGGAAGGAACGGAAAGCCCTTGTGCACCTGCTGCTCGAGCTTCCTACCGGACACCCCGGCAAGGGCGGTGTAGCGCCGGGCGAAGTTGAACTCCTTGCGGTGGTAACCAACGAAGTCCAGGACGGTGAGAACGGCCTTGTGTGGGGTGCGCCGCAGACCTCGACCGAGCTGCTGGAGGAACACGGTGGCGCTCTCGGTTGGCCGCAGGAAGAGCACGGTGTCGATGTCGGGGATGTCGAGGCCTTCGTTGAAGACGTCGACCGTGAAGAGCACGTTCACCCGCCGCTCGCGCAAGTCCCTCAATGCCTGAACGCGTTCGGCTGCTGGTGTCGAGCCAGTAACCACGTGCGCGGGAATGCCGGCCTGGCCGAAGACCCGAGCCATGTACTCGGCGTGGGCCACGCTGACGCAGAAGCCGAGGGCCCGCATGGCGGCCGGGTCGGTGATCTTGTCGCGGACCTGCTTGAGCACGATCTGCGCGCGGGCGTCGTTTCCGGTGAACACGTTGTCGAGCTGTCCCTCGTCGTAGCGACCTCGGGTCCACCTGATGTCCCGGAGGTCCGTGCCGTCAGCGACTCCGAAGTAGTGGAATGGGCAGAGGAGGTCGGCCCCCAGTGCGTCCCACAACCGCAGCTCAGCGGCAGTGCGCCCGTCGAAGAACGAGCGCACGTCCACTCCATCTGCTCGTTCCGGTGTTGCGGTGAGGCCGAGCAGTTCGACGGGTTGCAGATGATCGATGATCTGCCGGTAGGTCTTGGCCTCCGCATGGTGAAACTCGTCGATGACCACGATCTCGAACAGGTCCGGGGCGATATTGCGAACGCCGTAGGAGGTCAACGACTGCACGCTGGCGAAGACGTGCTCCCAGCGGTTCGGGCTAAGGCCGCCGACATACAGTTCGCCGAAGTCGGCATCCGCGAGGACCTCGCGATAGGTGCGAAGGGACTGCTCGAGGATCTCCTTACGGTGGGCGACGAAGAGCAACCTCGGCTGGCGGTGACCCAGTTGCGTGCAGAGCCGTCGGAAGTCCAGCGCCGCGAGCACGGTCTTGCCTGTCCCTGTCGCCGCTACGACGAGGTTGCGATGTCTGTCGTGCACGACCCGCTCGACCTCGATGCTGTCGAGCATCTCCTGTTGGTACGGGTAGGGCCTGACCTCGAGTCCGGATAGCGAGATCGTGACCCGGTCGGAGGTGCGCCGGCCGGAGGCCTGAGCCAGGGCGTCGTCGAGGCGGTCGGCGTCGCGATCCGGGTCGTAGGACTCGAACTCGACGCTGTTCCAGTACGAGTCGAAGGTGGCCCGAAACTTCTGCATCAAGGAGGGCGTCGAGCGGCTGGAGAGTCGAACATTCCACTCGACGCCTTCCAGCATGGCGCTGGTCGTGAGGTTGGACGAGCCCACGTATGCCGTGTCGTAGCCCTTGTTGCGTTGGAAGGTCCAGGCCTTGGCGTGCAGCCGCGTCCGGGCCGCGTTGTACTGGATCTTGACCTGCGCCCCGAACTCGTTGACCAGCCGGTCCAGGGCCTTGCGTTCGGTGCCACCGATGTACGTGGTGGTGATCACCCGAAGGGGGACGCCAGCCTTCTTCAGGTCCGCCAACTCGTTCTCGAACAGACGCAGCCCGTGCCACATCACGAACGCGCAGAGCAGGTCGACGGAGTCTGCGGAGTTCAGCTCGGCTCGAAGTTCGGCGGCCAGGGAGGGCTCGCCGTGAGCGTTGGTCATCAGCGCGGCATCGTTGAGTGGCGTATTCGGCCGTGTCGTATACCGCGGGAGGGTTCCTGGGCTCGGCGGCCGGCGCAGCGAGTGCAGCTGTTCGAGTGGGCTCAGGACGAACTCGGTTTCGCCGGAGAGGTCGACCAGCATTTCGTTGGCGAGTCTGAGCCGCAGGTCCGGATCGCGAACGGATTCCAGCCGACGCCTCGCCACGCGCGCCAGATGTTGGGTGAGGACGCCCACCTGGTCTTCGGGGTCGACTTTGGCCAGCGACGATTCCAACGAAGTCTCGAGGGCCAGCATTCGGTCGAGCCCACGAGTCAGCACCGCTTCGTGAAGGCCCTCCGCCAAGGGAGAGGTCATGGGCAGGAGCTTGCCAGGACCCGACGACACGCGGGGATCAGCCGGACAATCCGGTCAGCCTCTCAGCAGTGCGGCAACAACGTTCAGGGCCGCCTGGTCCGATGGCAACCACCTCACCG
>JBDTBX010000347.1:0-2591 GCA_039923915.1 Nostocoides sp.
AGCCTCGAGGAGCTCGGCCAGCTCGCAGAGCCCCAGATGACCAAGGACGCCGTCGCCGGCCGGATCCGTCGGCTGCTGGCCATGGCGGACAAGCGGGCCAGTGACCTGGGGATTGCCGGCACCGATGCCAACCTCACCGTCGACATGCTTGACGCCTGAGCGACCGGCAGACCCCGTGAGCGGGCTGACCTGCCAGGCGAAGGGCGCGTTTTTGCCCATCTGCCGGTACCACTAGACTTGAGGTGACATAGACGTCATCCGGGTGCGGCCACGTCGCACCGAAAGGCTCGTCCAGGAAGGTTCCACCTCGTGACTGTTCGCGTTGGTATCAATGGCTTTGGCCGCATCGGCCGCAACTTCTACCGTGCCGTGCAGGCTTCCGGCGCAGACATCGAGATCGTCGCCGTCAATGACCTGACGGACACCAAGACTCTCGCCCACCTGCTCAAGTACGACAGCATCCTCGGCCGTCTCGGCAAGGACGTCGTGGCCGGTGATGGTGAGATCACCGTCGAGGGCAAGGCCAGCATCCCCGTCTTCGCTGAGCGCGACCCCGGCGCCCTGCCCTGGGCCAAGGTCGGCGCCGATGTCGTCATCGAGTCGACCGGCTTCTTCGTCGACGCCGCGAGCGCCGGCAAGCACCTCACCGCGGGCGCCAAGAAGGTCATCATCTCCGCGCCGGCCAAGGGCGAGGACATCACCATCGTGATGGGCGTGAACCACGAGGACTACGACCCGGCCACGGACAACATCATCTCCAACGCCTCGTGCACCACGAACTGCCTCGCGCCGATGGCCAAGGTCCTCGACGACACGTTCGGCATCGAGCGTGGCCTGATGACGACCATCCACGCCTACACCAATGACCAGAACGTGCTGGACTACCCGCACAAGGACCTGCGTCGCGCTCGCGCCGCTGCCCTGAACATGATCCCGACCACCACCGGTGCGGCCAAGGCCATCGCTCTGGTCATGCCCCAGCTCAAGGGCAAGCTCGACGGCTACGCCATGCGGGTGCCGCTGCCCACCGGGTCGGCTACCGACCTGACCGTCCAGCTGAAGACCGCGGCCACCAAGGAAGAGATCAACGCCGCGATCAAGGCAGCCTCCGAGGGTGCGTTCAAGGGGTTCTTGTCCTACACCGAGGACCCGATCGTCTCGACTGACATCGTCACCGACCCGGCCTCGTGCATCTTCGACTCCGGTCTCACCTACGTCAACGGCAACATGGCGAAGGTCGTCGGCTGGTACGACAACGAGTGGGGCTACTCCAACCGCCTCGTCGACCTGGTCGCGTACGTCGGCAAGACGCTCTGATCGCACGATGAGGACAGCACACGACCTGATCCAGTCTGGTTCCCTTCGCGGGCAGCGCGTCCTGGTCCGAAGCGACCTGAACGTTCCTCTCGATGCTGAGGGCACCATCACCGACGACGGTCGGGTGCGGGCATCGGTGCCCACCATCAAGGCTCTGAGCGAGGCGGGCGCACGCGTTGTCGTGTGCGCTCACCTCGGCAGGCCCAAGGGTGTGCCAGAGGCCAGGTACTCCCTGGCGCCGGTGGCCCGGCGTCTCGGGGAGCTGCTCGGCGCTCCGGTCACGTTCGCCAACGACACCGTCGGCGACTCCGCCCGATCCGCCGTCGCAGGACTGGGCGACGGGCAGGTTGCTCTGCTGGAGAACCTGCGGTTCAACCCGGGCGAGACGTCCAAGGATGACTCCGTGCGCGGAGCGTTCGCCGACGAGCTGGCGACGCTGGCGGACGTCTTCGTCAGCGACGGCTTTGGAGTCGTGCATCGCAAGCAGGCCAGCGTGTATGACGTTGCGCAGCGAATGCCGCATGCAGTCGGCGGGCTCGTGCAGACTGAGGTCGAGGTGCTCAAGCGCCTGACCGAGTCTGTCGAGCGCCCCTACGCGGTCGTGCTCGGGGGCGCCAAGGTCAGCGACAAGCTGGGAGTCATCGCCAACCTGATGCAGACTGCAGACCGGCTGCTGATCGGTGGCGGCATGGCCTTCACCTTCCTCGCGGCGCAGGGCCTCGAAGTTGACAAGAGCCTGCTCGAAGCGGATCAGATCGACGTCGTCAAAGGCTATCTTGCACAGGCTGAGAAGCTTGGCGTCGAGATCATCCTGCCGACGGACATCGTTGCCGCGACGGCATTCTCGGCTGAAGCCGAGCACAGCGTGGTCGATGCTCACAGTATTCCCGCGGACCGGATGGGTCTCGATATCGGCCCCGAGTCGGCAAAGGCCTTTGCGGCCAAACTGGCCGACGCCCGTACCGTCTTCTGGAACGGGCCGATGGGCGCGTTCGAGATGGCTCCGTACGCGGCCGGCACGCTGGTCGTCGCACAGGCGCTGGCCGAGGCATCGTCCAAGGGTGCGCTGACAGTCATCGGTGGTGGCGACTCGGCCGCGGCCGTGCGCCAGCTGGGCTTCGAGGACCGCCAGTTCGGACATATCTCAACCGGTGGAGGTGCCAGCCTGGAGTACCTCGAGGGCAAGGCGCTCCCCGGCCTAACAGTTTTGGAGGGCTGAACCCATGGCAACAAGCAACCGCACGCCGTTCATGGCGGGCAACTGGAAGATGAAC
>JBDTBX010000348.1:0-3590 GCA_039923915.1 Nostocoides sp.
GCATACAGTGATGCCGCCCGCGACCACCTGTGGATGCACTTCACGCGCCACTCGGTGTTCGAGGACCCGGGCAACGGCGGTCTCGGTCAGAGCGTCCCGATCATCACGCGGGGCAAGGGCCACCTGATCTGGGACAGCAACGGCAAGGAGTACATCGACGGGCTCGCCGGGCTGTTCGTCGTCAACGCCGGGCACGGCCGCACCGAAATCGCCGAGGCGATGGCCAAGCAGGCCAGCGAGCTCGCGTTCTTCCCCCTGTGGTCCTATGCGCATCCCCGAGCGATCGAGCTTGCCGAGCGGCTGGCCGCGAGCGCACCCGGTGACCTCAACCGGGTGTTCTTCACGACCGGTGGCGGTGAGGCCGTCGAGACCGCCTGGAAGCTGGCCAAGCAGTACTTCAAGCTGACCGGCAAGCCGACCAAGCACAAGGTCATCTCGCGGTCGATCGCCTACCACGGCACGCCCCAGGGCGCGCTGTCCATCACGGGCATCCCGGGCGCCAAGGAGATGTTCGAGCCGCTCGTCCCGGGCGCGTTCAAGGTCCCCAACACCAACATCTACCGGGCGCCGGAGCACCTGCGCGACGACGAGAAGGCGTTTGGCCGCTGGGCCGCCGACCGGATCGGTGAGGCCATCGAGTTCGAGGGTCCCGACACGGTCGCCGCGGTCTTCCTGGAGCCGGTCCAGAACTCCGGAGGCTGTTTCCCGCCGCCGGCCGGCTACTTCGAGCGGGTCCGCGAGATCTGTGACGAGTACGACGTGCTGCTCGTGTCCGATGAGACGATCTGCGCCTTCGGCCGGATCGGCTCCATGTTCGCCTGCGACGACTTCGGCTACCAGCCCGACATCATCACGACGGCCAAGGGCATCACCTCCGGCTACGCGCCGCTGGGACTCATGGTCGCCTCCGAGCGGCTGTTCGAGCCGTTCAGGAAGGGCACGACCTACTTCCCGCACGGCTACACGTGGGGCGGTCACCCCGTGTCCTGCGCCGCGGCGATGGCCAACCTGGACATCTTCGAGCGTGAGGGGCTCAACGCCCACGTCAAGGAGAACGCTCCCGCCTTCCGGGCCACCCTGGAGAAGCTGCTCGACCTGCCGCTCGTCGGGGATGTGCGCGGTGCCGGGTTCTTCTACGGCATCGAACTGGTCAAGGACAAGCAGACGCGGGAGACCTTCAACGACGACGAGGCCGAGCGGCTGCTGCGCGGCTACCTCTCCAAGGCGCTCTTCGACGCGGGTCTCTACTGCCGCGCCGACGACCGCGGCGATCCGGTCGTCCAGCTCGCCCCGCCGCTCACCATCGGGCAGGCCGAGTTCGACGACATCGAGCAGCGACTGCGCGGTGTGCTCTCCGAGGCGTCCAACCACCTCTAGACCGCGGTGCCCACCCCGTTCCGGCCGCTGTGGTGGGAGGGTCTGCCTCCTGCTACCCCGTCCGTCGTTGAGCTGCCGGCCTCGGTCGATGTCGCGATCGTCGGCGGCGGCTACACCGGACTCTGGACGGCCTACTACCTGCTTGGTCAGCGCCCGGATGCTCGGGTGGTCGTGCTCGAGGCCGAGCACGTCGGCTTCGGAGCCAGCGGACGCAATGGCGGCTGGGTGTCGGCCTTGTGGCCGGTGGGCATGGATGCGGTTGTGGCCCAGTCGGGTCGGGACACCTCCCGAAACGTCGGCGCTGCCCTGCGCGAGACGGTCGATGAGGTCGGCCGCGTCGCGGCGGACGAGTCGATCGACGCCGATTTCGTCAAGGGCGGGACCTTGGTCGTGGCGCGCAACAGAGCCCAGGCGGCACGCGCCCGGGTCGATGCCGAGCAGGGATCGCACTGGCTGGACGGCACCGTCTGGCTCGACCGCGAGGAGGCCCGGGAACGACTGGCGGTCACCGGTGTCGAGGGGGCCACCTTCAACCCGAACTGCGCCCGGGTCCACCCACGACGGCTCGTCGACGGCCTCGCCGGGGCAGTTCGCTCCCGCGGAGGCGTCATCGCCGAGGGCGCCCGCGTGGCCACCATCGAGCCCGGACTCGTTCGACTCGTCTCGGGGCAGATGATCAAGACCCGCACCGTCATTCGTGCCACCGAGGCGTGGACGGCCCGCCTCCCCGGCCTCCGTCGCCGGGTCGCGCCGGTCTACTCGCTCATGGTCGCGACCGCGCCGATCTCTGAGCACCTCTGGGATTCCGTTGGGCTGCAACGGTTCGAGACGTTCAGCGACCATCGGCACGTCATCATCTACGGGCAACGGACCGCCGACAACCGGATCGCTTTCGGCGGACGGGGCGCGCCCTACCACTGCGGATCCGCCATCAGTTCGGCATACGACCACGACGAGGCGGTCTTCGCAAAGCTCCGCCGAACCCTCACCGACCTCCTCCCCCAACTCGGTGACGTCGAGTTCACCCACGCCTGGGGCGGGCCGCTCGGCATCGCCCGCGACTGGAACCCGAGCGTCGGCCTGGATGCCTCGACCGGGATCGGCTGGGCTGGCGGCTACGTCGGCGACGGCGTGGCGGCCACCAACCTCGCCGGGCGCACCCTCGCCGACCTGATCTGCGGGGTCAGCTCCCCCATCACCACGTTTCCATGGGTCGGCCACCGATCACCGGACTGGGAGCCAGAACCGTTGCGGTGGTTGGGAATCAACGCCGGACTGCGGATCGCCGCCGCGGCCGATCGCGAGGAGCAGCTCACCGGCCGTCCCGCTCTCCTCGGCCGCGCACTGGCTGCCCTCACCGCGCACTGAGACCGCCCGACTCAGGGCCACGGGCGCAAGAGGTGCCGGAGTTGGGACAGTGGCGCGTCGCCCCATTCGCGCAACTCCTCGTCGGTCCCTCCCACGGTCGACTCCCACCAGGTGAGCGACCGGTTGACCGGCAGGGTCACCATCGCGGCTCGAACGAGGATGTCGAACTCGGCCTGCGTCACCAGGTCGCTCCACACCTCTGCGTATGCCGCGAAGATCGTCCGCCACGGATGTGGGGTGAGCTGGTCGAGCCATCCCCACATGGCACCAAGGGTCTCCGGGGCACTGGCCCACTGGGCATCGCCGAAGTCGAAGAGGCGCAGCCCGCCGCCGACGAGCAGGACGTTGCCCGGATGGAGGTCACCGTGATCGAGCGTCACCGGCAGCAGGCCTGCAGCGAGGGTCGCCGCCGCCTCGGCCACGTCGGGCCGCACCGCCTCGAAGGCCTGTCGCTCGTCGATGGAGAGGTGCGACGGATGGTTCGGCGGGAGGGCGGCATACCGATCGATCAGGAGCTCGAACCGCTCGAGAACCGTTGTGGGAGAACAGTTCGGGAGACCGGTCCCCAGCAACGAGGCGGCGTGCGGCACAACTCGGCGCTGGAGGTCGGCCGCCTCGCGCACGATCTCGCACCACTCCTCCAGGCTCGCATCGTGGTCGTCAGCCAGGGTGGAGCCGCGATCTCGGGTGAGCATCCAGCCACGTTCGGTGTCGATGGCGAGCGGAGCATCGACCCGATCGGGCGCGATCGACGCGAGAAGGGCATGCAGCGCGGGCTCGTGCGCCAGGCCCGGTGCGTTGGCCTTGAACCAGGCCGGTCCCTCGACCGTTGGCGCCACGAGCTG
>JBDTBX010000349.1:0-5617 GCA_039923915.1 Nostocoides sp.
CGGATCGGTGACGATCGCGTCCGGACCGCTCACCGCTGCCGGGGAGCTGCCGTCCGACACCACGGCCTGGCTGACCTGACCGGACCTGAGCACTCGAGGGGTACGGTATGCGCGCACGGGACTTCGCCTACTTCGACGGCCCGAGCCCGGTGGGGCTCGCCCACCGGGGCGGCGCGGAGTACGGCCCGAACGTCGGGATCGAGAACACGATGGCCGCGTTCCGAGCGGCCGTCGACCTGGGGTTCCGCTACCTGGAGACCGATGTCCACGCGACCCGCGACGGCGAGTTGCTCGCCTTCCACGACACCGTGCTCGACCGGGTCACCGACGGCCAGGGTGTCATCGCGTCGATGCCGTATGCCGCGGTGCGAGACGTCCTCGTCGGCGGTCGCGAGCCGATCCCGCGGCTGACCGACCTGCTCGAGGAGTTCCCGGCAACCCGGATCAACATCGACGTGAAGGCGCCCGCCGCCGTTGCGCCGTTGGTGCGAATCATCAAGGCGCACAAGGCTATCGACCGGGTCTGTGTGGGGTCATTCTCCGAGACGCGGCTCCGGGCGGTGCGCAAGGAGCTTGGGCCCCGGCTTGCCACGGCCGCAGGTCAGGTCGGGACGGGCCATCTGCGCTTCGCTCCCGGGTTCACGCTCCGCTGGCTGTCGACGCCGGCGCCGGTTCTCCAGATCCCCGAGACGCACGAGCTCAAGGGCCGCACGGTCCGGCTCGTCACGCCGTGGTTCGTGGACCGCGTCCACCGCCTCGGCAAGCACCTGCACGTCTGGACCATCGACGACCGCGCCGACATGGAGCGCCTCTTCGACTGGGGCGTCGACGGGATCGTCAGCGACCGGATCGACACCCTCGCGGAGGCGCTGGCCGCCCGTGGTGCCCCCTTGTCCTGAGGGTGTTGCCGGTCAGCGGATGAGGGCGTGGCCGACACTGCTCGACAGGCGGGCCCAGCGCCCGTGGGCGAACAAGCGGAGCGGTTCGCCGTCGACGACGAACCCCAGCCCATATGCCGCCAGCGCCAGACCCGCAGGCAGGGCCGGGTCGGTGTCGCTCATCGTCGTCCAGATCCGGTGCCGCAGGCTGGCGACAGCCGCCGCACGGGACCCCTCCGGTGAGCCCACAGTGACGTCGGAGATCCCTTGGCGCGCAATGATATTCACGAGGTCGGACGTCACCTCGGCCACCGGTTCCCAACCCGAGCGCGGCGGCGCGAGGGCGGCCCACTGCGGGTGGACGGTCACCGGCGGGAGGGCGAACTGCACCGGACCGGCATGCTGGTTCGGGCGGGCGGTCCGGTCGGTCACGGCGGCGAGCGGAACGGTCACATCGACCTCAGCGGCCTCGGCGAGCGCCACGACGCGCAGCCCGAGGACGGTCCCCTCCCCCAGCAGGCCACGCCCGCCGAGCACGCCGACATAGGCGGCCAGGGTCGTGCCCGAGGCCTGGAGGCGCATCGCGCCGTCGTCGTCGAGCACCTTCGCGCGCGCGGCATACGACCCGAGATCGGCCAGCGAGGCGCCGTCGGGGAAGATGAGGTTCACCGGCGCCGCCAGCGGAACGGGACCGGCTCGCCCTCGTGGGCGAGGAGGACCGCACGCTCATCGGGTGACAGACGCCGCGGCGCGGCCCCGGCGAAGTTGTAGGCGACGAGGGTGGTCTCCGCACGGGCATAGAGCGCGTCGCCGAAGCCGTCGGGGTCACGTACCTCGTAGGACACGTCGAAGCCGGCGCCGCCGATGTGTGTCGCCCACATGTCGACGGCGATCGGGGCATGACGGAAGGTCAGCGGAGCGAGGTACTCGATCTCGTGGCGGGCGACGAGGACACCACTGTCGAGCATCGTGAGCTCCTCGCCGAACCACTCCCGGAAGCCCATGACGCGGGCGTCCTCGAGGAGGCGGAGGAACTGCACGTTGTTGACATGTCCGTAGGCATCCATGTCGCTCCAGCGCAACGGGACGAGGAAGCGAGCGGGCTGCGGCGGCATACGACCATCCTCTACCCCGACCATCGTGGAGCGCACCCGAGCTTCCTCGCACGTGCGGGGTTGTTAGGGTCCGTTGCGCAACATGACCTGAACAACCCCGCACGTGCGGGGTTGTGCGGGAGGGGTGGGTGGGGAGAGGTCGGGATGGCTGTGGACGACGGGCCGGACTGTCGCCGCCACCGCCTACGGTGGGCACGATGGAGACGACGACCGACTTCGACACTGCCGCCCTCAGCGCATTGCGCGCCCTGGTGGGGCGCGATGACGTGGCGTTCCGCGACGGGCAGCTCGACGCGGTCCGGCACCTGGTCCATGACCGGCAGCGGGTGCTCGTCGTCCAGCGCACCGGCTGGGGCAAGTCAGCCGTCTACTTCGTGGCGACCACCCTGCGCCGCCAGCAGGGCGCCGGTCCGACGGTCATCGTGTCGCCGCTCCTCGCTCTCATGCGCGACCAGATCGCGGCGGCCGAGCGGGCCGGGATCCGCGCCGTGACGATGAACTCCGGCAACGCCGAGGAATGGGGCGACGTCGCGCGCGCCCTCGCCGACGATGCCGTCGACGTGCTCCTCGTCAGCCCGGAGCGACTCAACAACCCGCGCTTCCGCGACGAGCAACTCCCCGACCTGACCCGGCGGTGCGGCCTGCTCGTCGTCGACGAGGCGCACTGCATCAGCGACTGGGGCCACGACTTCCGGCCCGACTACCGCCGGATCAAGGACCTCCTGCTCAACCTGCCCGCCGGGGTGCCGGTGCTCGCGACGACGGCCACGGCCAACGCCCGGGTCGTCGCCGATGTCGTCGAGCAGCTGGGCGTGGGCGACCACGAGGTGCTCACGGTGCGCGGTGGGCTCGCCCGCGAGTCACTCCGGCTCGGCGTCATGCCGCTCTCCGCGCCCGAGCAGCGGCTCGGTTGGCTCCTCGCCCACCTCGACGACCTGCCGGGGAGCGGGATCATCTATGCGCTGACGGTGTCGGCGGCCGAGGACGTCGCGCGCGCCCTGGCCCAGGCCGGTCAGGCCGTGAAGTCCTACACGGGCCGCACAGATCCGGCCGAGCGCGAGCTGCTCGAGGGGGCCCTACGGGCCAACGAGGTCAAGGCCCTCGTCGCCACCTCGGCCCTCGGGATGGGCTTCGACAAGCCCGACCTCGGCTTCGTCGTCCACCTCGGCGCGCCTTCGTCCCCCGTCGCCTACTACCAGCAGGTCGGCCGGGCCGGCCGAGCCACCGAACGGGCCGACGTCCTCCTGCTGCCCGGGCCGGAGGACAAGGACATCTGGGCCTGGTTCGCATCGTCGAGCATGCCGCGCGAGGAGCAGGCGACGGCGGTGCTGCGGGCCCTCGCCGAGGCCGGCAAGCCGCTGTCGACCGCCGCGATCGAGACGATCGTCGACATCCGCCGCACGCGGCTCGAGCTGCTCCTCAAGGTCCTGGACGTCGATGGGGCCGTATGCCGCGTCGCCGGCGGGTGGTCCTCGACCGGGCAACCGTGGACCTACGACGCCGAGCGGTATGCCAAGGTCGCAGCGACGCGCCAGGCCGAGCAGCAGCACATGGTCGACTACGAGTCCACGACCGGCTGCCGGATGGCCTTCCTGCAGACGTCCCTCGATGACGAGACCGCAGCGGCCTGCGGCCGCTGCGACACCTGCGCCGGCCCCTGGTTCTCGACCGAGTTGCCTGCGGCCGCGCTCGGGTTGGCCCGGGCGCGGTTGGAGCAGGTGGGCGTCCCCATCGATCCGCGCGCCATGTGGCCCACCGGGATGGATCGGCTGGGTGTCCCGGCCCGCGGCAAGCTCGGGCCCGCCGAGACCTCGCAGACCGGGCGCGCCGTGGCTCGGCTCTCCGACCTGGGCTGGGGCCAGCGACTCCGCGAGGTGTTGCGCAGTGACGAGCCGGCGTCCCCGGCGCTCCTGAAGGCCTGCGTCGGCGTGCTCGCCGGCTGGGGTTGGGCGCAGCGCCCGGTCGGGGTCGTCGCCATGCCGTCCCGCACCCATCCGGTGCTCGTCGACTCGGTCGCGCGCGGACTCGCTGAGATCGGTCGACTCCCCTACCTGGGCGCCCTCGACCTGGCCCATGGCGGGCCGACGGGCGAGGCGGGCGGCAACAGTGCGTTCCGGCTGGCCGGGGTCTGGGAGCGCTTCGGTGTGGGCGCCGACCTCCGGGCCGCGATCGACGGCGCCGCCGTCGGTCCGGTCCTGCTCGTCGACGATTTCGTGAGCTCGCGGTGGTCACTGACCGTGGCGGCTCGCGACCTCCTCCTCGCCGGCGCCGACGGTGTCCTTCCGTTCGCCCTCGCCATCGACGGCTGACCGGCGCGCCCCGCCGTCGTCCCGGGTGGAGGTGTTCGGACGCGCTGGACCGCGTCGTGGCACCTCCACTGACGACTTCGGCTCGACCCGGTCGAGCCGGACGGTGAGGATCGGCAGGAAGAGCTGGATGCACGGGCCGATGAGCAGGGCATAGACGACGGTGCCAAGCCCGACGACGCCGCCGAGCAGCCAGCCGACGAGCAGGACGCTGATCTCCAGGCTGGTCCGCACCAGCCGGAGCGAGCGCCCGCTGCGCCGGGCGATCCCGGTCATCAACCCGTCACGGGGGCCGGGCCCGAGCTGGGCGCCGATGTACAGAGCCCCACCGATCCCGTTGACGAGGATGCCGCCGAGCAGCAGCGCCCAGCGCGGCACCAGTCCGTCGGGCGCGGGAAGGATCCCGAGGGTCACGTCGACCGCGATGCCGATGACGATCGAGTTGAGGATGGTGCCCAGGCCCGGCCACTGGCGAAGTGGGATCCACAGGAGCAGCACGAGCGCCCCGACGATCATGACGATCGTGCCCAGGCTGAGGTGGAGGTGCCGCATGACCCCGTAGTGGAAGACGTCCCAGGGGTCCAGACCCAGGGTGGCTCGGACGAACATCGCCGAGGCCGTGCCGTAGAGCCACAGCCCGACGATGAGCTGGGCGAGCCGCAGGGGCAGCCGGCCGGCCCTGAGCTGCTCGATCGGGGTCATCGGCAGCAGGTCGACGCGTCGTCGGGTTGCCTTCCGGGCCAGGGCTAGCGGGGACATGGTCCAACCATGGGGGTCAAATGGCCTCGTAATCCATAGCCAATTGTGGGACAGTGGACTGCATGACGTCACCCGCCCTCGCGGCGACGCGGCTCGCCGTGCTGCTCGGGCCCCTGCCCGCGAACCGACCGGCATACCGGGCCCTCGCCGACGGACTGCGGCTCCTCGTCGCCGACGGGCGGATAGCGGCGGGGACGCGACTGCCGAGTGAACGCGACCTCACCGGCGCGCTCGGCGTCTCCCGGACGACTGTGACCCGGGCGTATGCCACGCTCCGCGAATCGGGGTACGTCACTGCCCGGCAAGGGTCCGGCACCCTCGCCTCGCTACCGACCGGGCGCACCCGCCGCGGCACCGGTGCCGCCCTCTTCCCGGCCGAGGTCCCTGACGACGTCATCGACCTGACCTGTGCCGCCACCCGCGCACCGGCTGGCACGGCCGAGGCGTACGACCGGGCCATCCGGTCCCTGCCGGCCTACCTCGCCGGCGCCGGCTACCTCACCCTGGGGGTCCCCGAGCTGCGCGAGGCCAGTGCCGCGCGCTACACCGAGCGCGGCGC
>JBDTBX010000350.1:0-3033 GCA_039923915.1 Nostocoides sp.
ACCGGCCGTGTATGCACCGGTACTCCTCGCCGCGGTCGTTGCCGGTCTGGTCCTCGTCGCCGTCGGGCCGTGGGCCGCCCGTCTCGGTCCGGAGCTGCGGGCCTGGTGCCTCGCCTACCCGGCCTACATCGCCGTGGCGATCGACCCGTTCACCTCGGTGTTCCGCTACGCCCTGCCCCTCTTTCCCATGGCCGCGGTGTTCATCGGCGGGGCCCGGCCGGGCCGCCCGTCCCGGTGGTGGCTGGCCCGCGTCGGCCTGCTCGTTGCCGCCGGGATCGCCCTGCAGTACCTCTGGATCGACAAGCTGCTCGTCTTCCACCCGCCGACGGACTACCCGCCGTGACCGCCGTCCTCACGTCGGCCGGCCGCTCGCGGCTTGCCGCTCGCTCCGTGGCCCACCCGGTCCGAACCCTGCTGATCGCGTATGCCGTGAGCCGGGTCGTGGCCCTGCTCGCCCTCTGGGCGGCTGCCGTGTTCGCCCAGAACCCGGCCGGCGTGGGCCACCTCAACCCGAACCTGTGGGACATGTTCGGGCTGTGGGACGGCACGTGGTACCAGCGGGTGGCCGGCAGCGGCTACCCGGTGCCGATCCCCGCTGACCCCACCACCGGGCGGATCACCTACAGCACCTGGGCGTTCTACCCCGGCTTCCCGTACCTCATGAGGGGGCTGACCGCGCTCGGGCTGCCGTTCGTTCTCTCCGGAGCGGTCGTCAGCCTGCTCCTCGGGGCCGTGGCGACCATCGTCATCTGGGCGGTCCTGCGTCACGGCGTGCACGCCGAGCCGCAGGCCGGCCGCGAACGCCTTGCCCTCGTCGGCGCGATGCTCTGGTGTTTGCACCCCGCCACCGCGATCCTGCTCCAGCCCTACTCCGAGGGCCTGGCCATCCTCCTGCTCGCGCTGTCCCTGCTGCTGCTCATGCGTCGCCAGTACCTCGGCGTGGCGGGCGTCAGCCTGCTCCTCGGCCTCACCCGCGGCATCGCCCCTGCCATCGGGATCGTCATCCTCGTGCACCTGTGGCTGCGCTGGCGGGAGGATCGCGCCACAGGCCGCCCGCCCCTCGCCGGTGAGCGGGGCAGGGTCCTGGTGATGCTGATCGCCGGCGGGGTCTCCGGCGTCCTGTGGCCGGCCATCGCCGGGTGGGTGACCGGCATACCGATGGCCTTCTTCGACGTCCAGGCGGCCTGGGGGCAGAAGCCGACGAACGGGCCGTTCGTCCTGTGGATCCTCTGGGCATGGGGAGCCAAAGGACTCTTCTCGCTCGCTGTCCTCGTGGCCTTCATCGGCACCTACCTCGCGCTCGTCCTCGGGCGCCACGGTCGCTGGCTGGCCGTCGAGGTACGGGTCTGGGCGGTGGCCTACCCCTTGTACATGTTCGCCGTGGTTCGCCCGATCACGAGCATGTGGCGGTTCATGCTCCTCGACTTCCCGGTCATGGCCCTGGTCGCCTCGGTGGCCATGCGCACCTCGACCGGCGCCACCATCGTGCCGCACTGGCGGCGCCGGGTGGTCCTGCTGCTCCTGCCCCTGCTCACGGGCGTGATCTGGTGGACCTGCACCATCTGGCCCTACGCACCGTGGGGGTCGAGCCCACCCTGATCGAGAGGGGCGATTTCGTCCGGCGACACCGACTGGGAGATAATGGGCGCGACCAGTGACCTCGGGCCTGCCCGGCACTGACCAGGACCGGGAGTCCAAGCGATGGGTGATCTGCGCTCCCGGACCGAGAAGGGAATGAGATGGCGGCAATGAAGCCCCGCACGGGCGACGGACCTCTTGAGGTGACCAAGGAGGGCCGTGGGATCGTGTTGCGCATGCCTCTTGAGGGCGGCGGCCGACTCGTCGTCGAGATGACGCCCGACGAGGTGCGTGCCCTCGGTCAGGCCATCGACAACTGCGACGGCCTGAAATAGACCCACTCAGCATGTGCTCGACCCCCGACCGTTCGGCCGGGGGTCGAGTCGTCTCCGGGATGCGGTCGCACCGATCACTAGGGTGGCCCTCGTGACCCAGCGCCCGGCCGTCGCCGTCCTCAACGGGCCCAACCTCAACCTGCTCGGCGAGCGGGAGCCGGAGATCTACGGACCGGGCACCCTGGCCGACCTCGAGGCCCTGTGCCGGGCCGCGACCGAGCGGCACGGCTGGGACCTCGACTTCCGCCAGACCAACCACGAAGGCGTACTGCTGGAGGCCATCCACGAGGTCCGGCACACGGCATACGGGCTGGTTCTCAATGCAGCAGGCTGGACCCACACCTCCGTCGCGATCCACGACGCCCTGGCCCTCGTTGCCTGTCCGGTCGTCGAGGTGCACCTCTCCGACGTCCACGGGCGCGAGGCCTTCCGGCAGCACTCCTACGTCACGCCCCGGGCGGCGCTCGTCATCCTCGGGCGTGGCCCGCAGGGCTACGTCGAGGCGATCGACGCCCTTGCCGGTCTCCGGGCGGCCCGCGCCTCCGGGTGAGACGGCCCGCCACCCGGGCCGACGGGCGGCTCGGTTCGGACCCAGACCCATGACCCCGACAGGACAGGCTCACCGATGGATGCTGGCTACGGGCTGGCCGTGCGCTGGTCGCTGCGCGAGGCCCCCGAGGGGGTGGCCCAGGACCTGCGCGACTACGTCGTCGGCACGTCGATCGCGCGCTTCATGTTCCTCGACGGACTCGCCTTCAAGCTGTGGCGGATGGCCGAGGGCGAGTGGTTCGAGGGCACCTACGTCTTCGACACGCCCCGCGCCCGCGACGAGTTCCAGGCCCAGTTCGAGGAGACCGCCGTGGACGCCCAGGGGAGCAAGATCATCGGCTCCGCGCCGGTGGCCGTCGAGCGCTACGAGGTCGTTGCGATCGCCGAGGGCCCGGGCGCGTTCCGCCGCGGTCCCGGGCCGGGTCGGGCCTGAGGAACGCCGCCGCGCGGCCTACTTCTTGACGGCTGCGAGCACGCCGTCGCCGACGGGCAGGAGAGCGATGAGCACCCGGTCGTCGTCGCGCAGGGCCTTGCCCAGGTCGCGCAGGGTGACCGTGTCGCTGTCGCGCAC
>JBDTBX010000351.1:0-2611 GCA_039923915.1 Nostocoides sp.
CGGCGACGTGGTCGCGCGGGACCAGCAGCACGTGACCCTTGAAGACGGGGCGGGCATCCAGGAAGCCGAGCACACCCGGCTCGTCGACGACGACGTATGCCGGTCGCTCGCCGGCCACGATGGCGCAGAACAGGCAGCCCTCGGCGCGCACCACGTCAGGCTGGTTCGTCGAGCCAGACGGGATGGAGCCGCCCGACGACCCGGGCCGCCTGGGCCCGGCCGGCGTCGGCGGCGTCGCCGACCCTGGACAGGTCGAGCAGGTCGCGTCCCATGGCGTGGACCGCTGCCCGGTCGGGGGCGACGACGGCGGAGCGCACGTGCGGTCCCAGCGTGGCGAGCAGCTCGCGGGGCCGGTCGGCCCGCTTGACGGCATACGGGATGGGAGCGAGCACGATGACCCGCTCGTGGCCTCGGGCGAGGTCGGCGTTGGTGACGGTGCGGACGCCGCCGTCGACGTAGGCGCGGCCGTTGACGTGGACCGGTGGGTAGATCCCGGGGACGGCGCAGCTGGCGGCCATCGCCCGCTCGAGGGGGACGCCGGAGTCGTTGTCGAAGACCACCGACGTCCCCGTCAGCGCGTCGACGGCGGTGATGAGCAGGCGACCTTCGGGCCACGGCTTCCCGGCGAGATCGTGGCCGACGGCGGCCACCCACGCCTCCTCGGTGGCACTGCGGGCCCGGTGGGCTGCCCGGACGCCGGCGCGGCCGAGGAGGGCGCGGCCGCTGCGGGCCTGCCCGGGGAGCGCCTGAGCCACCATGAAGCGCGCGGCGTCGCGGGTGCGGAAGGCGGCCGACGGGACGGCAACCTGTCCGCCGAGGAACGACGCGAAGCCCTCCTCGAGGTCGTCGCCGGTGCGGGCGTGGGCCGCAACGACCGCTCCGGCAGAGGTGCCGATCATGGTGTCGGCGTCGGTGAGGTCGAGCCCGAGGTCCCGCAGGCCGATGAGCAGGCCGCCGAGCCAGGCGATGCCCGTCGCTCCCCCGCCGCCGAGCACGAGGGCCCGACTGCCGGGCTCCGCCGGCGGCGCCCAGCGGCGTAGAGCGCTGGCCCTCAGACGGGCATCCACCCGATCGGCCGGGCTCCGACGCACGAAACGCTTCACCATCTGGACCTCCTCTGCCTACTCCTGAGTAATGATGTCACCCATGACCGCAGCTGACCTTGGTGACCTCACCCTCGAGTACGACAGCCACGGCGACGGGGAGCCGCTCGTGCTCATCATGGGCCTGGCGACCCAGATGATCGCGTGGTCGCAGCCCTTCGTCGACCGGCTCGCCAGCCATGGCTACCGGGTGATCCGCTTCGACAACCGCGACATCGGGATGTCGAGCAAGACCCAGGGTCTCCCGCCGGCCCGCACGGTCGTCATGAAGTCCTTCGCCGGAGGCCGGTTCTCTGCTTCCGACTACGTCCTGTCGGACATGGCGGATGACACGGCCCGGCTGCTGGACCACCTCGACGTGTCCTCGGCGCACATCGTGGGCGCCTCGATGGGGGCGATGATCGCCCAGGAACTCGCCATCAACCACCCGGGCAAGGTCCGCAGCCTCACCTCGATCATGTCGACCACCGGCAGCCGCCGCTACGGCAGGGTGGCTCCGTCGCTCGTGCCCGAGCTGCGCAGGACGATGTTCGCGCCGCCGCCCACCTCCAAGGCCGAGATCATCGAGCGGGGCGTGCTGGCCCTCAAACAGATCGCCGGTCCGCACTACTCCGAGGACGACGTCCGCGCCATGGTCGTCGAGTCCGCCGAGCGCTCGACCGACGTCCTTGGCCGGGTCCGCCAGCTCCTTGCCATCAACGCCAGCCCGGACCGGACGCCCGGGCTGCGGCAGCTCACCGTCCCCACGCTGGTCATCCACGGGATGCTCGACCGGCTGGTGTCGATGAGCGGCGGGATCGCGACGGCCAGGGCGGTGCCCGGCTCCCGCCTGCTGCTCTTCCCCGACATGGCCCACGACCTGCCGATCCCGCGTCGCGACGAGATCGCGGACGCCATTCACACCAACGCCCAGCGCGCCTCCTAGTCCGGCGCACAGATGAAGGTGGGGCTCGGCACGATCCTGCGGCTGGTCGTCGTCGTGGGCATCGTTGCGGGGCTGCTGTGGGAGCGCCATGCGACCGAGGGGGCCATCGCCGCGATCAGCGTCGTCGTCAACGGGACGTCACGGCCGCCGCCGCCGGCGGACACGAGCGCCCAGCGTCTCCTGCCCCAGGTCGCCGGACCACTGGGTCAGGGCGGCTACACGTTCGCCGAGACCCAGGGTGCGGCCGGCGGACCCGTCACCTATGACCCCTGCCGCCCCATCCACGTCGTCATCAGTCTCGAGGACGCGCCCAGCAACGCCGTGGCCGTCGTCCAGTCCGCACTGGCCACGGTCCGAGCCGATACCGGGCTCGCGTTCACCGTCGAGGGCACGACGTCTGAGGTGGCGCAGCCCAAGCGCCCCTTCGTCGACCGGGCGCGCTACGGAGACCGCTGGTCCCCGGTCCTCGTCGCCTTCACGACGCCCCAGCGGGTCTCCGCCCTGGACGGGAACATCGCCGGTGTCGGGGGCAGCGCACGGTTCAGCAATGGCGGGCCCGAGGCCTACGTGACCGGCATCGTGT
>JBDTBX010000352.1:0-5060 GCA_039923915.1 Nostocoides sp.
ACATCCGCGCCATGAAGACGAAGATGATCGGGTAGAGGACGATCGTGTAGGGGACGGCGAAGAAGCCGCCGACGGAGCCGGAGGCGAACATCGCGGCGGGGACGGCGACGAACGTGTATGCCGTGTAGAGGTCGCCGCCAAGAAGGAACCAGGTGACCCAGGTGCCGAAGGAGCGGCCGCCCAGACCCCACTCGTCGAGGGACTCCATGCTCGTCGGGCGACGCCAGCGGGTGGCCATGAACCCCATGACCGTGACGAGGAGGAACAGGAGGATGAGGACGGTCAGTGCGGTGCCGTTGACGCCCGAGGTCTTGGCGGCGCTGGCGAGGGCGGTTGAAGCGGTCATCGGCCGACCTCCTTGCCGTTGGTGGCGTTCGCGTCAGGGTCGGTCATCGGCCGGTGCGGGCGGGCTATGAGCACGATCCGGTAGGCCGTGTAGGTCAGCGCGGAGCACAGGAACACCCACATGAACTGGTACCAGATGAAGAACGGGAAGCTGCCCAGCTTGGGTTCGACCTTGCTGTAGCTGCTGACCCACATCAGGGCGACGATGGGGATGGCGAGCAGGACGCCGGCGACGGCCAGCAGGCCCTTGTTGGCGGGTGGCACGGTGTCGTGGTCGACCACGCCAGGGGCTGAACTCTCGGAATTCATTGGACGCACGTCCTTCCTTCCGGCGCCACTTCACTGTGGCGCGCGCAGACAAAGTACTCCTGAGGCAGGTGCTTCTGGTGGGATGCGCGCCGCCCGATTCCTCATCGGGGATTTCTGGATTCGGTGCGGCCCCCTCCCGGCGCTGGCCCTGGTTGCCGGTTACCGCACTGGTTACCCCGCCGAAGTTGCTGTGGCCACAACACCTTTGGTCGGGTAACCGGCTCGGTAACCGGCACCGAAGAGGTGGGTCGACCCGCGTGGACGGGCGTCGTCTGCGGGCGCTGGGCCGCTCGGGGTGGTGCCGCGGGGGTGCCGCGTGGACGGGCGCTGGGCCGCTTGGGGTGGGAATCGGCCCGCGGGGCGAGGTGTCGGGTCGGACGAGGGTCAGGCTGAGCATTTCGCGCGAGCCTCGGGTCGGACGAGGGTCACGCTGAGCGCTTCGCGCGAGCCTCGGGTCGGACGAGGGTCAGGCTGAGCGCTTCGCGCGAGCCTCGGGTCGGCGCACCTGCGCGCGCGGTGTGGCAACCACAGGGGGGCGCGGCCGAGCCAGCGCCGCGGCATACGTCCGCTCGAGTCGTTGCAGGACGGTGGCGGGTTCGCTGCGAATTCGCCGGGGCTTGACGCCGGCAACTATCACGCCCGCGGCCACCAGCCCACCGTCGCGCTCCACGGTGCTGTCCCACTGCTCGCCCTGGCTGTGGTGCGTGTGCGAATGCACCATGACCGCCTTCGCCACGTCGTCGAACCATGCGTCCGGTGTCAGGAGTGGACGGCCGGTGGCGTCGGCCAGTGCGGGGTTGGCCAGTGCCGGCGGGAGGATGGCCGAGGACGCCACGAGGTCGAGGAGCTCGGCTTCGGGCACTGACCACGCGCCACTGGCTGCTTCGACGAGCGCCGGTCGTAGGTCCACGACGTCGCGTGGTCTGAGCCGGTTCACCCATTCGGCGAGGTCGTCGAGGCTGGCCAGTTCGCGTTGCACGGCCTCGATGAGGATGGCCGACCGGTCCGACGCGGTCCGTGCAGCGAGGGCGGCGTCGACACAGGCCCGCGCCGGCGAGGAGATCCGGATCGCGCCCCTCGTCACGATGTCGGGGTCGTGGAGTGTGCAGCTGCGTGACGTCGCAAAGGTGTTGGTCCTGGAGCGGTGGGTTGCCGGCACGAGCAGGTGAACGGTGTTCTCGTCGGGGACCGAGCGGATGCCGTGCAGGCGGGCTGCTGTCGGCCCGGCGAGCACAGATCTCGGCCCGGCCCAGAGCAGGCCGGCGATCAGGCGTTGGCGCGGGGTCGGCTCGGATCGGGTCATGAGGAAGACGAAGGGCAGCACGACCCGCCAGTTCCGCCCAGCGTTCCACCGCACCTGCGACGTCTTGACGCCGTGCTGGAGAAGCTGCCCGCGCGTGACGAGGCTGTCCTGCAGGCGCAGCAGGTCACGCACCTCGTCGGGGAAACCGTCCATGACGGGAGCCTCGCCGATCCCTCGCCGGTCTTCGACCCCGGTGCTCCCGGCTGTGGACGACGGGTTGGGTGCTGCACGGGTGTGGACGGTTTCCCCTGGCGCGAGTTACCGAACCGGTTACCTTGCCGAAGTTGCTGTGACCACAACAACTTCAGTCGGGTAACCCGCTCGGTAACCGGGAACGGGCAGCCGCAGACGGGCGGCGTACCGGGGATGACGAAGGGCGCCTCCCACACGGGGAAGCGCCCTTGGTCGTATGCCGGTGAGGCCGGTGAGCCGGGTCAGGCCTTCTTGGTCTCGGCGAAGATCTCGGCGATCCGGTCGATCTTGGCCAGCAGGTCGTCGGCGACGGACTCGTCGAAGCTGCCCTTGGTGCCGGCGGCACCGGCGAGCTTGGTGGCGTCGTTGACCAGGGTGTGCAGCTCGGGGAACTTCTCGAAGTGGGCGGGCTTGAAGTAGTCGGTCCACAGGACCCACAGGTGGTGCTTGACCAGCTCGGAGCGCTGCTCCTTGATGATCGCAGCGCGGACGCGGAAGTCGGGGTCGGCGTTGTCGGCGACCTTCTTGTCGATCGCCTTGATCGACTCTGCCTCGATCCGGGCCTGGGCCGGGTCGTAGACGCCGCACGGCAGGTCGCAGTGCGCGCTGACGGTCGGAACGGTGAACATCGTGCTCAAACGCATGGGGTGAATCCCTTCGGTCAGGCGGGCGATCCGGTGCCTTCTCAACCTACCCCGCCGCCGCGACGTCATCCATGGCGGCCCGACCAGCGGGGGAGTCGGGGGAGTCGGCCAAGGACCACGGCCCGGATGTCGGCGGTCGCGAGCGAACCGACGAGCCAGGAGTCGACGCCCTCGCGCAGGTTGTCGCGTTCGACCCACCATCGCGTGGGGTCGGCGGGGTCGCGCCCGGTCACGCGTTTGACGGCGAGCGGCCGCGGCGCGCCGGCAGGATCAGGAGGCAACCGGCATACGGCCAAGGAACCGATCCGAGGCCGTATGCCGCGTGCCACGACCAGGAGGTCACCGGAGCACAGGGTCGGCTCCATGGACCGCCCGGTCACCCGGACCAGCCCGAGACCGATCACGACTCAGCTACCCGCGGGCCGCGTCGGGTCCCCGTCGCACGAGTCGTCCTCGTCGTCCTCGAGCGGGATGTCGGCGAGGGCGACGTGTGACGTGGCGGCGGCGAGCTGCTCCTCCTCCTGGCGCATCCGGCGCAGGAAGTTCTTGGTCCGCTGCTGCTGGGGGTTGCCGATGACGTCGTCGGGCCGGCCCTGCTCGACGACGACGCCGTCGTCCATGAAGACGACCTCATCGGCGACCTCGCGGGCGAAGCCCATCTCGTGGGTGACGACGATCATCGTCATCCCCGACGTGGCCAGCTCGCGCATGACGGCCAGGACCTCACCGACCAGCTCGGGGTCGAGCGCCGACGTGGGCTCGTCGAACAGCATCAGCTTGGGGTCCATGGCCAGGGCCCGGGCGATGGCGACGCGCTGCTGCTGACCGCCGGAGAGCTGGGCCGGATAGGCCGCCGGCTTGTCCGCCAGACCGACCCGCTCGAGCAGCTCCATTCCCCGGGCCCGCGCATCCGCCTTGGAGACCCCCTTGACCTGGACCGGCGCCTCCATGACGTTCTCCAACGCCGTCTTGTGCGGGAACAGGTTGAACCGCTGGAAGCACATGCCGATCTCGCGGCGCTGGGCGGCGATCTGCTTGTCGGTGAGCCGCTGCAGGTGCTCACCCTTGTCGGCATACCCCATCAGGTCGCCGTCGACCCAGATCCGGCCGCCGTCGATCGTCTCGAGCTGGTTGATGCAGCGCAGGAACGTCGTCTTGCCCGACCCCGACGGCCCGAGCAGCACGACGACCTGGCCGCGCCTGACCTCCAGGTCGATGCCCTTGAGCACCTGGTTGCCGTGGAAGGCCTTGGTGACGTTGACCGCGTGGACGAGCGGTGGGCTCCTCGGGTCGTATGCCGCGGGCCGGGCTGGGGCGCTCATCAGTGGTCCGCCGCAACTTGGGTCAGTTGCTGCCGGGCCTTCTTGGAGGGGGTGCCGAAGCCGCGCCCGAAGTAGCGCTCGAGGTAGGACTGGCCGACCATGAGGATCGAGCAGACGATGATGTACCAGAGGCTGGCCGCCACCAGGCTCGGGACGATCTGGAAGCTCTGGTTGCCGATCGCCTGGGCCTGGTAGAACAGCTCGGCCGTGATCGGCACGGCCGACAGCAGCGAGGTGTCCTTGACCATGGAGATGGTCTCGTTGCCCGTCGGCGGCACGATGACCCGCATCGCCTGCGGCAGGATGATCCGCGTCATCGCCTTGCCGGGACCCATGCCGAGGGCCTGGGCGGCCTCGTTCTGGCCCTGGTCGACGGACAGGATGCCGGCCCGGGCGATCTCGGCCATGTAGGCGGCCTCGGACAGACCGAGGCCGAGGATCCCGATGGCGAGCGAACTGCTGAGGGCGTTCATGTTGATCGAGGTGAACGCCAGTGTGGTGTCCCAGCCCAGTGCCTTGGCCAGCTGGTGGCCGAACGGGACGCCGATGTCCAGCTTGGCATAGAGGACCCCGAGGCTGCCGCAGAAGATGAGCAGCACGTAGCGGGGCATGGACCGGAAGAACCAGACGTAGGCGAACGCGACCCCCCGCAACACGGGGTTGCCGGACAGTCGCATGACGGCCATCAGGATGCCGAGGACGACGCCGATGATCATGGCTCCGACGGTGCCGATGAGCGTCCCCTTGAACAGGCCGTTGAGCACCGGGTTGAAGTTCATCACCTTCAAGACCCGGGAGAAGTTCCAGACCGGGTTGGTGACCAGCGAACTGATCATCATCGCCACGAGGACGACGATGACGGCGATCGCCACCCACCGTCCGGGGTGTCGGACCGGCCGGGCGTGGATGGCGCCCGGCCGGTCGGACGTCTGAGTTGTCATGAGA
>JBDTBX010000353.1:0-3125 GCA_039923915.1 Nostocoides sp.
CGCCGTGAGCGCCGACACGCTGTTCAACATCACCCACGACGACATCATCATGGGCTGCCTGCCCCTCTTCCACGCCTTCGGCCAGACCTGTGGGCTCAACGCGGCCATCCGCGGGGGCGCGACGCTGACCCTGCTGGCCCGGTTCGACCCGGCGAAGGCGCTGTCCGTGATCCTCCGCGACAAGGTGACGATCTTCGAGGGCGTACCGACGATGTATTCCGCTCTCATCGAAGCCCGCCGCAAGGAGCCCATCGACACATCGACCCTGCGCGTTTGCGTCTCCGGTGGCGCGGCGCTCCCGGTGGAAGTGCTGCGGACCTTCGAGACCGATTTCGGTGCCGTGATCCTTGAGGGCTACGGTCTGTCCGAGACGTCGCCGGTCGCCTCGTTCAACCGGCCGGACCGGGAGCGGAAGGCCGGGTCGATCGGGTTGCCGATCGACGGCGTCGAGTTCAGCCTGGTCGACGACCTCGGGGAACCGGTGCCCGTCGGCGACCGTGGGGAGATCGCCATTCGTGGTCTCAACGTCATGAAGGGCTACTGGGAGCTGCCGGAGGAGACGGCGCGGGCCTTCGTCGACGGATGGTTCCGGACCGGCGACATCGCCACGGTTGACGAGGATGGCTATTACTACATCGTCGACCGCAAGAAGGACCTCATCATCCGGGGCGGCTTCAACGTCTACCCGCGCGAGATCGAGGAGGTTCTCTACGAGCACCCCGACGTCGTCGAGGCGGCGGTCATCGGGCTCCCTCACGACACGCTCGGCGAGGAGGTGGGTGCGGCCGTCGTCCTGCGCGCCGGGTCAACCACGACCGCCGAGGACATCCGGGCCTTCGTCAAGGAGCGGGTCGCGGCATACAAGTACCCGCGCCTGGTATGGCTTGAGAGCGAGTTGCCGAAGACCGCGACGGGTAAGCTCCTGCGCCGCAAAGTCCACGCTCCAGAAGGCGAGACCTCCGGATGACACCAACCCGCCCGTGAGTCCTGCCGACACCGCTCTGGGCGAAGACGCCGCTAACGCAGCCGGCGCCCTCGACCTCATGCTCGCCGACGCCGCGCTGGGGACGTGGCGCCGGTTCGTGCCGGGGATGGCAGCGATCCGGCTTGCCGCCGGCCTGTCTCAGCGACCCGACACCGCGGTTCGGGCGGTCGTCGGGCTCGCCCGTGAGCTGGCCCGCATCGGCACGGGTCGCTCCGAGCTGGCTGCAGGGGCGAAGGACCGCCGTTTCACGGACCCCGCGTGGACCGACAACCAGGCGCTGCGCGCCATCCTCCAGTGCTACCTGGCCGGCAGCGCGTCCGCGCGCTCGCTGTTGTCGGACGCCATCGACGCCCTTCCGTGGCGCGATCGAGAGCGGCTGACATTCCTCCTGGACAACATCGTCGAGGCAACGGCACCGAGCAACCTCCCGCTGCTCAACCCGTCGGTGTTGAAGGCGGTCCGCGAGACCAGCGGTCGCAGCGTGGTCAGTGGGCTGCGCAACTTCGTCGCCGACATGTCGACGCCTCCGCGCGTCCCGACGATGGTCGACCCGGAGGCGTTCGAAGTGGGCCGCGACCTCGCCCTCACCCCCGGCGCCGTGGTCCACCGGACGCCGGTCTTCGAGCTGATCCAGTACACGCCGACGACCCCCACGGTGCACCGTGTCCCGTTGTTGCTCACACCACCGGTGATCAACAAGTACTACGTCGTCGACCTGGCACCGGGCCGCAGCATGGTCGAGTACCTCCTATCGCGGGGTCAGCAGGTCTTCACCATCTCGTGGCGCAACCCTGATGCGCGACACCGCGACTGGGACTTCGAGACCTATGCCGCCGCCATCCTGCAGGCGATGGACGCCACGCGCTCGATCACCCGGTCGAAGACCGTCCATCTCCAGAGCTTCTGCTCGGGCGGGATCCTGTCGGCGCTGCTGGCCGGACACCTCGCGGCGACCGGCCGGCTCGGGGAGCTCGGGTCCTTCAACCTCGGCGTGGCCGTGCTCGACCAGCGCCGCACCGGGCTGCCGTCGGCGCTGCTCGACGAGGGGACGGCCAAGGCTGCCGTGCTCGCGTCGGCGGCGAGGGGCTATCTCGACGGGCGGGCGCTCGCGGAGATCTTCGCGTGGTTGCGCCCCAACGACCTGATCTGGAACTCCTGGGTCAACAACTACCTCCTCGGACGCAAGCCGCCTGCCTTCGATGTCCTCGCGTGGAACGCCGACACGACGAGGATGACGGCGGCACTGCACCAGGGTTTCATCGAGCTGGCCGTCGCCAACTCCCTCCTCCACCCGGGGTCGGTCTCGACGCTGGGAAGCCCGGTGGACCTGGCCCAGGTGGACGTCGACTCCTACATCGTCGCCGGTATCGCCGACCACATCTGCCCGTGGCAGTCCTGCTACCGAAGCACCCAGCTCCTGGGGGGCCGGGCTCGCTTCGTGCTGTCCACGAGCGGCCACATCGCCTCCCTCGTCAACCCCCCGGGCAATCCAAAGTCCACCTTCCTCACCAACGACGCACATGGCCCGGATCCGGAGGAGTGGCTGGCCGGGGCGACCTCCACGCAGGGATCGTGGTGGCCGGACTTCACCGACTGGCTCGCCGAGCGCAGTGGTGGCCGAAAACGGGCGCCCCGGTCTCTGGGGAGACCCGCCAGCGGCTTCTCCCCGATGGACGCCGCCCCGGGCACCTATGTGTGCGACGCCTGAGGAGGATGCCGTGCCACCATCGACGCCCCGCTCGCCCGCAGACGTGCCCATGACCGAGCACACGAGGATGGTGCACGTCCGCGGCCACGACATCCTGACCCGGGTGCGCCCCGGAACGCGCCCGGTACCTCTTGTGTTGTGCAACGGGATCGGCGCAAGCCTCGAGGTGCTGCAGCCACTCGTCGACGCCCTCGACCCTGAGATTGAAGTGATCCGGTTCGACGTCCCGGGCACTGGCGGGTCGCCGAGCGCGTTCGCCCCGTACCGCTTCTCCGGGCTGGCGCGCATCCTCGGGGGCGTGCTCGACCAGCTCGGCCACGACCGAGTCGACATCTTTGGACTGTCCTGGGGCGGGGCGCTCGCCCAGCAGTTCGCTTTCCAGAACCCACAACGGTGTCGTCGAGTGGTACTCGCCAACACCGGAACGGGTTC
>JBDTBX010000354.1:0-2664 GCA_039923915.1 Nostocoides sp.
GCATCGACCGTCCGATCACCTTCATCGACACCCCTGGTCACGAGGCCTTCACGGCCATGCGTGCTCGTGGTGCAAAGGTGACCGACATCGCCATCCTCGTCGTGGCCGCCGATGACGGCGTCATGCCGCAGACCATCGAGGCGCTCAACCACGCCCAGGCCGCCGATGTGCCGATCGTCGTCGCCGTCAACAAGATCGACGTCGAGGGTGCCAACCCGGCCAAGGTCCGCCAGCAGCTTACCGAGTACAACCTCGTGGCCGAGGAGTACGGCGGCGACACGATGTTCGTCGACGTCTCCGCGCGACAGGGCCTCAACATCGACGCGCTGCTCGAGGCGGTCCTGCTGACAGCCGACGCCGCGCTCGACCTGCGGGCCAACCCCGACAAGGACGCCCGCGGCACGGCGATCGAGGCCAATCTCGACCGGGGTCGTGGCGCCACGGCGACCGTCCTCGTCCAGAGCGGCACGCTGCACATCGGTGACGCGATCGTGACCGGCGCGGCATACGGTCGCGTCCGGGCCATGTTGGACGAGCACGGCAAGCCGGTCACCGAGGCCGGGCCGAGCCGCCCGGTCCAGGTGCTCGGTCTGTCGTCCGTGCCGCGCGCCGGTGACACCTTCGTGGTGGCGCCCGACGACCGCACGGCTCGCCAGATCGCCGAGCGCCGCGAGTCCGCCGACCGGCAGGCCAGCCTGGCCAAGGCGCGCAAGCGGATCTCCCTGGAGGACCTCAACGAGGCGCTCGCGGCCGGCAAGGTCGAGACGCTCAACCTCATCCTCAAGGGCGACGTGTCCGGCTCGGTCGAGGCTCTGGAGGACGCACTCCTCCAGATCGACGTGGGCGACGACGTCGACCTGCGGATCATCGACCGCGGTGTCGGTGCCATCACGATGAACAACATCAACCTCGCGGTGGCGTCCAGCGCGATCATCATCGGCTTCAACGTGCGCGCAGAGGGTCAGAACGCTGACTACGCCGAGCGCGAGGGCGTCGAGATCCGCTACTACTCGGTGATCTACCAGGCCATCGAGGAGATCGAGGCAGCGCTCAAGGGCATGCTCAAGCCGGAGTTCGAGGAGGTGGAGCTCGGTACCGCCGAGATCCGCGAGATCTTCCGCTCCTCCAAGTTCGGCAACATCGCCGGCTCGATCGTCCGCTCCGGCGAGATCAAGCGCGGCAACCGGGCCCGGATCACCCGCGAGGGTGTTGTCGTCACCGAGAACATCGAGATCGCCGGTCTGCGCCGGTTCAAGGACGATGTCACCGAGGTCCGCGAGGGCTTCGAGTGCGGCATCAACCTCGGATCGTTCAACGACCTGCAGCTCGGTGACCTCATCGCGACCTACGAAATGCGTGAGAAGCCCCGCGCCTGAGCCTTGGCTCTCGTCTGTCCACAGCGTCCTTGTCCACAGGGTCCTTGTCCACAGGTCGCGTCGGCCGGGTGTCGCCGAATGCTGACATCACCCAGGATGGGTCGATGGACGAGGAGTCGGCTGACTGGTGCGATGAGTGCCATGTCGTGCACTCGTGGTGGGCAGTGAGCCGCGAGCGCGAGCCCGGCGATGCCTGTCAGTTCCTGGAAGACCACCTGCTTCCCGAGGACGAGCCGGCGCCGGTCGGCAGCACCCACGCGTTGGCCCGCAAGCGTGGTCGCTCGTGGCCGACGCTCGTCCGCGAGCTGACCCGGGCACGGGCGGGAGCCGATGTGACGGTGCTTGTCGGGCTCGCGGTCCGCGCCGGGCGTCGACGACTGGGCCAGAGTCAGCGAGGTTTCGCTGGTCAACTGGGCCTCGGCCGTGGCGTCGTGGAACGGCTCGAAACCAACCCTTCCACGGTGCCCTTTGGAACGGTCGTGTCCGTCCTGCGGGAGGCTGGCTTCGAACTGGGCGTCGTGACCGGCGACGGGTCCCGCCTGCTGGCCCCCGGGGACTTCGCGTCCAGCGAGTTCATTGCGCGGGACTGGGGAGGTCGGCGCTTTCCTGCACACGCCGAGGTCAGTCGTGCCGACGGACCCCGCAAGGCATCGGTCAACGACCCCTGCCTGGACCGGGTGCCGTGGTGGCAGTGGTCCCGCCCGGGATAGGCCACTCACCGGCCTTTCGAGCGATGACTCCCTGCCACACCACATAAGCCCCTGCCACACCACATAAGGCAGCGTCGCGAGCTGAAACATCGGCGGATGGACCCTACCCGGGCTTTCCAGTAGTGGCCCTCTGCCCTGTCAGGCGAGGCAGAGGGCCAGCAGTCGTTTTGCCAAGGAAGCGGGTCTCCGAGGCCGCACCGACATCGGGTCAGGGCTGGCCCGTTGCCTCACCGCGTGAGGCAGAGGGCCACCGCCCGCCGCGCCGGTGTCGCTCGGCTTGTGGTCCCGGTGGCCCGGTGGTCAACCGGGCTGGGTCGAATTGGTGAACGCGGATTCTGTGGGTCTGTCGGTGGCCGACTAGGGTCGTCAGGCGGTGGCCAACGTGGCCACCGAGCTGACCAGCACGCCGCAGGAGGAGCCATGGCTGACGCCGCCCGCGCCCGCAAGGTCGCCGACCGGATCAAGGTCCTCGTCGCCGCGAACCTCGAGCCGATCGTCAAGGACCCCGACCTCGGCTTCGTGACGATCACCGACGTCCGCGTCACCGGCGACCTGCAGCACGCCTCGATCTTCTACAC